>JAEZBK010000189.1 GCA_023427355.1 Pseudomonadota bacterium | reverse complement strand
GAGAAGCGCAAATGAGCTGGGACATGCTGCCCGACATGCTCTGGAAATCGGCGCTGCTGCTGGGCGTGACCCTGCTGCTGCTGCGCGGCTTGCAGAACCGTTCCGCCGCCCAGCGCGCCTTCATCGCCCATGCGGGCCTGGCGGCGACGCTGCTGCTGCCGCTGGCCAGCGTGCTGCTGCCGCGCTGGGAAGTCGAAGCCGCGCCGGTGGCCGGGCTGGCCGCGCCGGTGAACGCGATCTTCACGCCTCCGCAGGCCGCGCCGGCAATGCATGACATGGCAACGTCCTCCATGGCTGCGCTGCCCGCCCCCGCGACGGATGCCGCATTGTCGCTCATGCCGGGCACCGCCACGATGATGGTGCTGGCCTGGGGCCTGCCGGCGCTGGCGTTGCTGCTGGTGATGCTGCTGGCGGTGGCGCGCCTGTTCCTGCTGCGCAGCCGCGCGGCGGTGATGCAGGAACAATCCTGGCTCGCCGCGCTTGCCCAGGCGCAGGCCCGCATGAACTTCAAGCATGGCACGGCGCTTTTGGTCTCCAGCGAAGTCGCTTCGCCGGTGAGCTGGGGCGTGCTGCGTCCCGTGATCCTGCTGAATGGCAAGGCGGCGGCGACCGGCAAC
The DNA here is from genome assembly GCA_023427355.1 of Pseudomonadota bacterium. Lineage (GTDB taxonomy): Bacteria > Pseudomonadota > Alphaproteobacteria > Micropepsales > Micropepsaceae > Rhizomicrobium. The sequence goes on along the minus strand of JAEZBK010000189.1, from coordinate 8,542 downwards.
GAGGCCGAGGCGATCATCGCCCATGAGCTGGCGCATGTCTCGCGCCTGGACTGGGCGGGGCTCCTGCTTGGCCGCATCGTCACGGCGCTGCACTGGTTCAATCCGCTGGCCTGGATGCTGGCCCGCCAGGCGCACCAGTTGCGCGAGGAAGCCGCCGACGACGCCGTGCTGCGCTCCGATGTGGACCGCATGGATTATGCCGCCCTGCTGGTGGGCGCGGCCCGCCACGAGGCGCAGGGCTTCCTGCTGGCCGCCAATGGCGTCGCCCCCAGCCGGGGCTCGCTGAAGCGCCGCATCACCCGCGTGCTGGACGAGCACCAGTTGCGCGCCCCCGCCTATCTGGGCTGGGCTTTCGTCTGCCTGCTGGGGGCCGTGTCGCTGGCGCTGCCGCTGGCCGCCTTTTCCGCCACCCAGCCGCGCGAACAGCTTGCGCAGGCGATCACGCCCGTGCCCGCCCCGGCGCGCACCCCCGACGCCAGCTATGATGCCCGCTACGACGCGTATGTCTTCGGCAGCCCGGCCACGCCCAAGCCGCAGGCGCCACAACGCGCCCCGCTGTCTGCCCGGGAGGACGCAGAGGTCCGTGAGAAGGCGCGCGAGATTCGCGCGCGCGAACAGGAAAAGGTGCGCGAAATCGCCGAACGGGCCCGCGAACGCGCCCAGGAACAGGCCGAACGCGCGCGGGAAAGGAACCAGGATGCGGCGGAACAGCGTGCGCGCCTTTTCGATCTGGCCCGCCAGGGGATGGAAGCGGCGGAGCGGGAGCGCCAGCGGCTCGAAGGCCTGACCCAACAGGAGCGGGAAACCGAAGAAGCCGGGCGCGACCTGCAGGATGCGCGACGGGACATCCAGCGCGCCGCCAGGGAACTGAAAGCTGCGGGCGAGCGCGTGACCATCTCCGCCCCCGGCGTATTCATCCAGGCCGATCCGCAAGGCGCCATCATCCGCGCGCCCGGCGTGAACATCCAGGCGGACCAGCAGGGCGCGACCATCCGTGCGCCGGGCGTGAACATCCAGGCGCGTCCCCAACCTGAACCCCGGCCCGACACCCGCATCGCCCTCAATGCCGCCAAGCCCACCTCGAACGAACTGATCCAGATGGCGATGCTGGGCATCGACAGCCGCTATCGCAACGAGGTCGTGGATGCGGGATACAATCTGAACGCGGACCAGCTGCACGAAATCCGCGTTCTGGGCATGACGCCGGCCTGGCTGCGCGGGCTGGCGCAGGCGGGTTACGACCGTCTCACCGTTACCCAGATCAAGAACATCGCCGTCCACCACGTCACGCCCGATTTCGCGCAACGCATGGTGCAACAGGCGTCCACCCGGCCCACACCGGAAGAACTGGTGCGGCTGCGCATTGCCTATGGCGGGCGCATGCCGGGCGAGCCGGACAAAGCCAAGAACAAGTAACCGCCTGACACGTTTCGCCTGACGCGTACCGGTTGTTTTCCTCACACTGATTTTTCTGCGCGGTCATGCCGCGCATCCGAAGGAGCATGTCCATGCTGCGCATACCCGCACTTTGCCTGACCCTGATGCTGGCGTTGCCCATGGTGGCGCAGGCCCAGCCCGAAGCCATCGCCGCCGCCGCGCCGCACCTGAAGCTGTCGCCCGCGGACATGGCGCAGTTTCGCATGCACAACGTGACGCCCGACTGGATCAATGGCTGGTCAAGGCTGGGCTACCGACTCAGCGTGCGCGAACTCGTCAACACGCGCATCCATGGCGTCTCCCCGGACTATGCCCGCGCCATGATGGGGGAGGTGCGCGATCGCCCCACGGTCGATCAGCTCATCGCCATGCGCATCCACGGCATCAGGCCCGGGCGCTGAATTATTGTCCCGGCCCTGCATCCGGCGGGCCGGTTTTCGGCATCTGAACAAGTAATAATTCTACCTGCCTTGTAAAACAAGGTACCTTGTCGTAAACAGTATATAGAGAAGCCCGGAAAGGGTCCCCCATGCGTTTCCTGTCCTGCCTGCTCATGTCCTCCGTTCTGCTCGCCATGCCTGCCCATGCGCAGGAGGTGCGCAACTATCTGCCCGCCGAATTCGAACGTTTCGCCCCGCGCAACGCGCTGCAGATGCTGCAACAGGTGTCCGGCTTTTCCATCCGCGAGAACAATGGCGATCGCGGCCTGGGCCAGGCGAGCGCCAACGTGCTGATCAACGGCAAGCGGGTTTCGACCAAGAACGGCATCTATGGCGAGCTGGAGCGCTACACCGCCAAGACGGTGGTGCGGATCGAGATACGCGAAGCCACGGCCTATGACGTGGCGGGCCTGTCGGGCCTCGTCGCCAATGTGGTGGTGGAATCCAGCGGGATCAGCGGACAATTCTCCTATCGGCCGGAGTTTCGCGATCATGTCACCAAGCCCGTCCTGCGGCGTGGTGATGTTTCGATCAATGGCGCGCTGGGGCCGCTGGAATATTCGCTGTCCGCCGCCAACAATGCCTGGCGCGGCGGGGCAGGCGGGCCCACCTATATCTACAACAGCGCGCTCGATCTGATCGAAACGCGCGAGGAGCGCTGGTCCAATGGCGGCGACCAGATCGCGCTCAACGGCAAGCTCACCCTCAACGACTGGGAAGGCATCACCGCCAACCTGGCGGTGCAATGGCGCGCCGTCATCGCCACCTATTACGAGCGGGGCTTGCGCACCGGCAGCGGCCAGCCCGACCGCAACCGCTTCATAGACAATGATGAAGACAGCCGCTTTCTCGACATCAATGGTGATGTCGAATTCGGCGTGGGTCCGGGCAAGCTGAAGCTGATTGGCCTGAACCGGCAGAACAACCAGCCCGTCGCGCAGCAGGCCGTCACCCGTTATCGCGACGGCTCACCAGACCAGGGCAGCCGCAATGCCGTGATATCCGACAATCTGGAGCGGGTGCTGCGGGCCGAATACCGCTTCACCCTGTGGGGCGACTGGCAGCTATCCGCCGAAAATGCCTTCAACAAGCTCGAGAATGTCTCGCGCCTCTTCACCCTGGGGCCCACCGGCTTCACGGAAATCCCGCTGGCGAATGGCACCGGCAATGTGCAGGAAGACCGCTACGACTACGCGCTCAGCTATGGCGCCACCCTGGCCGAAGGCCTCACCATGCGCCTGACCGGGGGCGCCGAACAATCCACGCTGGAACAGGTCGGCGCGGGCGGCAAGACGCGCGACTTCTTCCGGCCCAAGGGCCAGGCGCTGCTCACCTGGCAGGCCGATCCCGACACCAGCTTCGCGCTGAAGCTGGAACGGCGCGTGGGCCAGATCGGCTTTGGCAGCTTCCTGGCCTCGGTCAATCTCACCAACAACACCGCCAATGCCGGCAACCCCGACCTGGTGCCGCCGCAAAGCTGGGAAGCCGAGCTGGAAACGGTGCGCGCCATGGGCGATTGGGGTTCGACCACGCTCAGGCTCTATGCCCGCCAGATCGAAGACATCATAGACACCATCCCCATCGGTCCCACCGGGGAATCTCCCGGCAATCTCGACAGCGCCACGCGCTATGGCGTGGAATGGAAGGGCACCGTCAATCTCGATCCGCTGGGCTGGGCGGGCGCCAAGTTCGACTTCCGCCTGCAATACCAGGACAGCGCGGTGCGAGATCCGCTGACCCTGGTCACGCGCCCCATCAGCAACGACACGCACTATGTGGCCGAGTTCGGCCTGCGCTGGGACATACCGGGCACCGATTGGGCCACGGGCGGCTACTGGGAATATTACGAACAGTATTATGGCTACCGCCTGACCGAGACGGGGCGCCAGTGGGAAGGCCCGGCCTGGTCCGGCATCTGGGTCGAGCACAAGAACATCTTCGGCCTGGTCGGCCGCTTCCAGATCAACAACCTGTTCGACGCCGACAGCACCTGGAACCGCACGGTCTATGCCGGGCGCCGCACCGATCCCATCAGCTTCATCGAATATCGCAACCGGCCCATCGGTCACATGTTCCAGTTCACCATCAGCGGCACCTTCTGAGAAAGGCCTATCCCATGAAAACCCTCCTGACGCATTTCACCCTGGCCCTTTTGCTGTGCCTTCCCGCCATGGCGCAGGATGCGCGCCCCACCGTGGATCGTCCCGGCCATCGCGAATGGGCCTGGGATGGCGGCGCAAGGCTGGGCGTGGGCGGCGCCATGACCGTGCGCGTGGTGCCCGGCGGCCCCGCGCGCGTGGTCATGACCGGTCCGGAAGAGCTGGTGCGCCGCGCCTATCTGCGCCGCGGCGACCTGGGCATGGAGAGCAGCAATTGGAGCTTCAACGGGCCGCGCGAACGCATCGAAGTCACCATCAGCGGCGTCAATCTGTCGGAAGTATCCGTCAGCGGCAGCAGCCAGGTGACATTGGAAGCCGCGCTTCGGCAGCGCGACCTCCAGGCCCATGTCAGCGGCAGCGGCCGGATCGAGGCGCGCGGCCAGGTCGAACGGCTGGAAGCCCATGTCTCCGGCTCTGGCCAGGTCCGGCTGAACGGCCTTGCGGCAGAGCAGGCCGATATCCGCGTCTCCGGCAGCGGCTCTGTCGAACTGGCGGCGGCGCGGCAGGTGGAAGCCACGATCTCCGGCTCCGGCACGGTGCGCATCCGCGAGCGGCCACAGGCGATGGACCATTCCATCTCCGGCTCCGGCCGCGTCATCGCCGGCGGGCAGACCTACACACGGCGCAAACGCGACTGACGCGCGGCACAAGCTAGCCGTCCCGACCCGCGCGCGTCTCCCACGCCGCGGCAACGGGAGCAGCCCCAGGGCTGGCGTTCACGGCGCCGGCCCTGACGGCGTTGAGCCTCAATGCTCGCTCAGCGCCTGGATCACCTTCATCGCCGCGGCGGTGCGGTTTTCCACGTCCAGCTTCTGGAAAATCTGCTCCAGATGCTTGTTGATGGTGCGCGGGCTGCAGCCCAGTATCTCCGCCGCGTCGCGGTTGGACTTGCCCTTGGCGATCCACACCAGCACTTCGGTCTCGCGATCGGTCAGGGCGAACAGGTCCTTGAGCACCGCGCTTTCGCTGGGCGCGCCGGGTTCCTTCAGCCGCACCAGATATTCCCCCGGCCGCACTTCGCCGATGAAGGACGCCAGAAGTCCGCCCGCCACGGGCAGGGCGGCATCATCCAGCCTGCCGTCCACGATCCTGGCCAGCATCGGCGCGACGGCGCCGCGCCAGTCCCCGCCGCCCAGCCGGTCAACGCCCTTGGGCGTCACCCACAGAACCTCGCCCATCGCATCGGTGGCCAGCAGGGGCGAACCCGATACATCCAGCGCCCGTCGCGCGCTTTGCGCCAGCCGCGCATTGGCCAGGTGCGCCTTCACCCGCGCCAGCATCACTTCGGGCACGATGGGCTTGGTGATGTAGTCCACGCCCCCCGTTTCGAAGCCCTTCACCATGTTTTCCGGTTCGGCCAGGCCCGTCAGGAAGATCACCGGCACATGGGCGAAGCGCGCATCGCGCTTGATGGCGCGCGCGGCGTCGAAGCCATCCATGCGCGGCATCACGCCATCCATCAGGATCAGGTCGGGCAGGGCATGTTCCAAAAGCGCCAGCGCGCCTGCGCCGTCGCGCGCCACCAGCGCGGTCATGCCGGCCTTTTCCAGGATGGCCGACATCATGGAGAGCGCGCCGGAATCGTCATCCACCACCAGGATCACGGGCTTGGTGTCTGTCACGGGCGCCCGTCTCCTGCGCGCTGCATCGCCTCGATGGCGGCGCGATAGCCGTCCAGGTCGCAATCCTCGGTCAGGCGGCGCAGTGCCGCCAGCGCCTGCGCCGTATCGGGCGATGCCGCGCCGATCTCGTCCAGCTTGGCCAGGATGCCGTGCAGGTGCCCGATGCGGCCAAGCTGCTGCAACTGCTCCAGATGGGCCGCGCCGGGCAGGGGGCCGCTCACGCCCGGATGGAGGAGGGGCGCATCCTGCGTCCCATATGTCCATGTCAGCGAAAGCAGCCTGCCAAGCTGGTCCAGCAGCTTTTCCAGCCGCAAGGGCTTCATCAGATAGGCGTCATGATGGTCCGCCGCCCCCGCCATGGCGCCCTGTTCGGGCGCATAGGCCGAGATCATGATCACCGGCACGCGCCGCGTCAGCGCCTCGCGCATTCGCGCCGCCATCTGCCAGCCCGTGGCGCCGGGCATGTTCACATCCAGCAGCACCGCGTCGGGATTTTGCGTCACCGCCAGCATCAGGCCGTCCTCGCCATTGTCGGCGGTCACCACCTCGAAGCCCAGCCCGCCCAGCGCCGCTTGCAGCAAATGCGTCTGGTTGGGGTCGTCATCCACCGCCAAAATACGCCGGCGTGCGCCTTCATAGCCCGTGATCACCCGGCCGCGCGGCGTGGCGTTGCGGCTTTGCGCCGCCACGGGCGCCAGCATCAGCCGCACGGTGAAGCAGCTCCCGCGTCCGGGGACGGAGGTAAAGGTCAGCTCGCCCCCCATCGCCTCGGTCAGCAGCCGCGTGATGGTCAGGCCCAGCCCCGATCCGCCGCGCGCCGGGCGTCTTGGATGGTTGATGCGCTCGAACGGCTCGAAGATGCGCCGGCTATCCTCCGCCGCAATGCCGAGCCCCGTATCCTCGATGTCGAAGCGCGCCACCTGGCCGCCATAGCTGACGCGCAGGCTGACGCGGCCATGATCGGTATAACGCACCGCGTTGGACAGAAGGTTGATCAGGATCTGGCGCAGCCGCTTTTCGTCGGTATGCACGGTGTGCGGCAGGTTGGGCGGCAGATGGCAGGCAAAGGCCAGGCCCTGCTCGCGCGCCTGCAGCCCGATCATGTCGGACAGTTGCGCCAAAAGTTCCGGCAGGGCCACTTCCTCGCGATGGATGGTCAGCCGTCCGGCCTCGATCATGGAAATATCGAGCAGGCCGTCCACCAGGCTCGACAGATGTTCGGACGAGCGGCGGATCACGCGCGCCCCATGCCTTGCGGTGTCGCTCAGTTGCGCATCGCCTTCCAGCAACTGCGCATAGCCCAGCACGGCGTTCAGCGGCGTGCGCAGTTCATGGCTCATGCCGCGCACATATTTGCTCTTGGCCGTGTTGCGCGCATCGGCGCGCGCGCGGGCATCCTGCAGGTGCTGGTCGGCGCGGGCCTGCGCCCGCAACTGTGCCTCCAGCGTCCTTGCCTGCCGCGCCAGCGCCGCCTGCGTCCGGCGGCTTGCCGCATCGCTGCGCGCCCACAGCCAGGCCGCAGGGACGATCAGGGCCAGGAAGACGGCCAGGGCGGTGAGAAGGGTCAGCGCCTGCGCCAGGTGCAGGCGCCACAGCAGGAAGAAGGCGGCCAGGCCAAGGCCCAGCGTCACGCCAAGGAAACGGGCATGGCGGCCATCGGCCACCCGCGCCAGCCCCTGCTCCAAAAGCTGGAATGCCCGCCCCATGGCCCAAGTAAAGCGTCCGGCCTTGCGCTGCACAAGCAGGCCTGCGTCAGGCAACCGCAGCCGCGGGCGTCAGCCAGGCGGGGATTCACAAAAAATACATCTATGGCAACGGGTTGACCAAGAAATAGGCAATTTGCGTGCCCGGATTCGGACCCGGCCATACGTCATTCCGCGTATTGTTGCAGTGCACCCTAAGTCTGACCTTGCTCCCCGACTTTGCTGTCACACCGGCAAGCCATGCGAGAGGCATGGTCCCGGTCCTTAAAAGCGGGGACTATTTCCATGAAAAAGATCATCACCGGCGCGCTGTCCGGCATCGCCATGCTGGCGGCCACGGGCGCGGCCAATGCCGAAGTCACCGGCGACATCGGCTACTCCATCAACTCCCACTTCGTGTCGTATGGCGCGGACGTCTGGGGCGCCGGCGGCGACTTCTTCGGCAGCCGCTCCACCAGCTTCATCTATGGCGACGTCTTCGTGCCAGTGACCGAGCAGCTCACCTGGAATGTCAGCGCCTGGACCGACGTCAACAGGAACGTGCCCAGCGCCATTGGCGGCTCGCTGCAGGAACTCGATCTGGGTACCGGCCTCACCTACAATTTCGGCATGGTCACGGCGGGCATCGCCTATGGCGCCTGGGTCTATGCCGGTGACGTGGAAGAGATCGTGGACTTCACGCTCGGCTTCAACGACACGGGCTGGATCATCCCGGACTTCGCCTTTAACCCGAAGGTCACCTGGCACTATCGCGCGTCCGGCAACGGCGCCCAGAATATCGGTTCGGCCGTCGTCCTGTCGGTCGGCCCCAGCTTCGACCTGGGCAGCGGCTTCTCGCTGGGCATCCCGGCGGGCGTGGCCTTCTTCACCACCGACAATTTCCAGGGCGGCACCGAAGGCGGCATCGGCTATGGCTATGTCGGCGGCTCGCTGGGCATTCCGCTCACCTTCATTCCCGAAAGCATGGGCGCCTGGTCGGCCAGCTTCGACCTGATCGCCTACTTCACCGACAAGGCCGCCATTCCGGGCAACCCGCAGGAAACCTTCGTGACGGGCTCCTTCGGCATCAAGATGGCGTTCTAAAGCAGCATCAACGGGGTGTTTGAACTTCTAACCAAGGAAGATTGCTGAATGAAATTCGCAAAGAAACTCATCGCCGCCGCGGCGATGCTGTCCATGGC
>JAEZBK010000132.1 GCA_023427355.1 Pseudomonadota bacterium | reverse complement strand
TCCAGGCGCTGCGCATCCATGTGAATGACGAACTGGGCGAACTGACCCGCGGGCTGGAAGCCGCCCAATCCCTGCTGCGCCCCGAGGGCCGCCTGGTGGTGGTGTCGTTCCACAGCCTGGAAGACCGCATCGTCAAGCAGTTCCTCTCCGGCCGCTCCGACGCCGCGCCGCGCGCCTCGCGCCATGCCCCGGCCGTGCCTGCGCCCAAGCCGGTTTTCCACCTGCTCACGCCCAAGGCGCGCATGCCCGGCGAGACCGAAGTCGCAAACAACGTCCGCGCCCGTTCCGCACGCCTGCGTGCGGGCGTGAAGCTGGCCGCATAGGAGACGCCATGGTCCGCATCCTGAACATCGCTTGCGTCGCCCTGATCGTGATGACGGTTCTGGCGCTCTACCAGGTCTCCGAAAAGGCGCGGGTGACGCAGATGGAACTGGCCCGCACCGAACGCAACATTGCCGAGCAGCGCCGCGCCATCGCGGTCCTGGAAACCGAATGGCAGCATGTCGCCGCTCCCGGCCGGGTGCAGCAATTCGCCGGGGCGCTGGGCATGAAGGATGCGGCGTCCGTGCAGCTCTCGGCTTTCGACCAGTTGCCCCGCCGCGGCGAGGAGGCCCCGTTGAACGGCAGCCCGGTACGCCAGGCCAATGCCCAGATTCCCGCAGCTCCGGTCGCCGCGGACGTTTCCACCCAGCACGGATTCTGATCGCCCGATGCAAGAGGCCCCCACCGTCTTCCAGCGGCGCATCGTGATCGGCGCGGGGCTGTGTGTGGTCGCCTTCGCCCTGGTGGGTCTTCGCCTGGTGGACGTGACGCTGCTGCGCGGCGGCGCGGCCGTCCATGGCACCGGCCATGCCGCCATCGCGCGTGCCGACCTCACCGACCGCAATGGCGAATTGCTGGCGCGCGATCTGCCGGTGAAGGACCTGTATGCCCGCCCCAAGGAGTTCTGGGACAAGGAAGAGGCCGCGCGGCTGCTGGCCGAGGCCACCGGCGCGGGCGAGGAGCGCCTGCTGCGAGGCTTCCACACCGCCAAAAGCCCCTATGTCCTGGTGTCCCGCCATATCACGCCCGATATCGAGGCGAAGGTGATGAAGCTGGGCCTGCCGGGCCTGGAATTCGAGAACACCGCCAAGCGTTACTATCCCGATGGCCGCGTCACGGCGCAGATCGTGGGTACCACCGATCCCGACAATAACGGCGTCTCCGGCCTGGAGCTGGGGCTGCAGGACCGCCTGCGCATCGCCGCCATGCGCGGCGAGAAATCCGTCGCCACGTCCCTGGACGCGCGCGTGCAATTCATCCTGGCGCATGAAGTCGCCGAAGCGCGCAAGACCTTCAGCGCCAAGGCCGCCGGTGGAATCATCATGGACGTGAAGACGGGCGAGGTCCTCGCCCTGACCTCGCAGCCCGATTTCGACCCCAACCAGCGCGGCATGTCCGAAACCGATTCCCGGCGCAACATGATGGCGCAGGACGTCTATGAGCTGGGCTCGATCTTCAAGGTCTTCGCCTTCGCCCTGGCGCTGGAAGACGGCACCACCCGCATGGACGAAGTGCTGCCCATCGGCCGCAGCTTCAGGATCGGCAAGCACAGCATCGGGGAATCCCACCGCATGCCCGCCACCATGGCGGCGCGCGACGTGCTGGCGGAAAGCTCGAACATCGGCACGGCCCAGATCGCGCTGCGCTCCGGCGGCGCACGCCAGCGGGAATTCCTCACCAGCATGGGCCTTCTGTCGCCGGTGAAAAGCGAATTGCCGGAAACCGCGCGCCCGCTTTACCCGCGCACGCAATGGGGCACGATCGAAACCGCAACCATCGGCTTCGGCCATGGCGTCGGCGTCAGCCCCTTCAGCTTCATCACCGCCTTCGCCACGGTGGTGAATGGCGGGCGCCGCATCACGCCGACCTTCGTGAAGCAGGAAGCGGGCGCCGACAATCGCGGCGAGCAGGTGCTCAAGCCGCAGACCAGCGCCGCCATGCGCGACCTGCTGCGCTACACCGTCACCAACGGCACCGGCCGCAATGCCAACGCGATTGGCTATGATGTGGGCGGCAAGACCGGCTCCGCCGAAATGCCCGGTCCCAGGGGCGGCTATATCAAGAATGCGCTGATGACGTCCTTTGCGGCGGTCTTCCCGGCGCACGATCCGCGCTATGTCGTGATGGTGCTGATGGCCCAGCCGCAGGGCACCAAGGAGAGCTTCGGCTTCCGCACCGCCGGCTACACCGCCGCGCCCCAGACCGGCCGCATCATTTCGCGGATTGCCCCGCTCCTGGGCGTGCCGCATGTCCCCCCGCCCACAAAGCTTGCCGACGGGCGGCCGCTATGACCCCAACCTCATCGCCCGATTTTTCCGGCGGTCTGCGGGCGATGGCGCGGGAGTTCTCCGGTCTGACCAGCGACAGCCGCAAGGTGGAGCCCGGCTTTCTCTTCGCGGCGCTTTCGGGCGCCAACACCGATGGCGCGCGCTTTGTGCGCGATGCGGTGGCGCGCGGCGCGGCCGCGGTGCTGGGCACGCCCGCCCTGGAAGCCGAAACCGCCGCCTTGGGCGTCCGCTTCATTGCCGCACCCAATCCCCGCCATGCGCTGGCCGCGCTTGCCGCAGCCTTCTATGACGCACAGCCCGGCCATGTCGCCGCTGTCACCGGCACCAAGGGAAAATCCTCCATCGTCGCCTTCCTGCGCGAGATCTGGACGCATAATGGCCGCGCCGCCGCCAGCCTGGGCACGGTGGGCGTGATCGGTCCCAGGGGCGCGCGGCCCCTGTCGCACACCACGCCCGATCCGGTGGAAATCCATGCCCTGCTGGCCGCGCTGGCCGAAGAAGGCGTCACGCATCTGGCGGTCGAAGCCTCCAGCCATGGCCTTGACCAGCATCGCCTGGACGGCGTGCGCATCCAGGCCTGCGGCTTCACCAACATCACCCGCGATCACATGGATTACCACGCCACCTTCGACCATTATCTGGCGGCGAAGCTGCGGCTGTTTTCCGAGGTGGTGGCCGAAGGCGGCGTCGCCGTGGTCAATGCCGACGCCCAGCATGGCGACGCGTTCATCGCAGCGGCCCAAAGGCGCGGCCTGACGCTGCTGACGGTGGGCGAAGTGGGGACATTCATCACGCTTCTGGAACGCCACAGCATCGGCGATGCGCAGCAGCTCGTGCTGCGCCATGACGGCAGGATCTACACCGTCACCCTGCCGTTGGCGGGCGCCTTCCAGGCATCGAACGCGCTGGTGGCGGCGGGCATCGCCATTGGCCTGGGCGAGGATGCGGACCACAGCTTCGCTGCCCTGGCGACGCTGAAAGGCGCGCCGGGCCGCATGGAAAAAGTGGCCTTCGCCGCCACGGGCGCGCCCATCTATGTGGATTATGCCCATACGCCGGATTCGCTGGAAAAGGTGCTTGAGGCGCTGCGCCCGCATACCACGGGCCGCCTGCATGTCGTGTTCGGCTGCGGCGGCGACCGCGACAGGGGCAAGCGTCCCCTGATGGGCGCCATCGCGGCGAAGCTCGCCGACACCGTCATCGTCACCGACGACAATCCCCGCACCGAAGACGCCGCCGCGATCCGCCAGCAAATCCTGGCCGCCGCGCCCGGCGCGCGGGAGATCGGCGACCGTCAGGAAGCCATCCGCACCGCCATCGCCGGCCTGGGGCAGGGGGATGTCCTGGTGATCGCGGGCAAGGGCCACGAGACCGGCCAGTATATCAACGGCGTCACCCATCCTTTTTCGGACCGCGAAGAAGCCGTAAAGGCGGCGCAATCCGGCGGTGGGGTTCCGGCATGATGCTGTGGACCGCCGCCGAGGCTGAAGCCGCCACGCTGGGCCAGGCCAGCGCGCCCTTCGTTGCGGGGGCGCTGTCGCTCGACACCCGCACCCTCAAGCCCGGTGACCTGTTCGTCGCCCTGAAGGGCGATGCCCGCGACGGCCATGACTTCGTGCAGGCCGCCTTTGCCGCAGGCGCCGGTGCGGCGCTGGTCTCGCGGCCGGTGGAGAATGCCGGCGGCCCGCTGCTGACCGTGGCCCACACCCAGCGCGGGCTGGAGGACATGGCCCGGGCCGCGCGCACGCGCAGCCATGCCAAGGTCATCGCCGTCACCGGCAGCGCGGGCAAGACCACGACCAAGGAAATCCTGCGCGTGGCCTTCGACGCGCTGGGCCGCACCTATGCGTCCGCCGCCAGCCACAACAATCACTGGGGCGTGCCGCTGTCCTTGGCCTCGGCGCCGCGCGATGCCGAATATGGCGTCTTCGAAGTCGGCATGAATCATTTCGGCGAGATTCGGTCGCTGGTCGGCATGGTGCGTCCCCATGTTGCGATCATCACCACCATCGCGCCCGCCCATCTGGCGTTCTTCGGAACCTGCGAAGCCATCGCCGACGCCAAGTCGGAAATCTTCGAAGGCCTTGCGCCGGGGGGTGCGGGGCTGATCCCCGCCGACAGCCCCCATGCGGACCGGCTGGCCGCCCGCGCCGCCCAGGCCCATGTCGCCACCCTGGCGCGGTTCGGCCGCGCCGCCGGCTGCGAAGCCCGCCTCCTCAGCCATGTGCCGGATGGCGACGGCATGCGTCTGAAGGCGGACATATTCGGCGTCGCCGTGGATTGCCGCATCGGCGCGCCGGGCGCCCATATCGCCGCCAATGCAGTGGCGGCGCTGGCGGCGGTGCATCTGGCAGGCGGCGATGTGCTGAACGCGGCGGCGGCCCTGAAGAATTTCACGGCCCTGAAGGGGCGCGGCGCACGGCTCGCGCTCAAGGACATGATCGTCATAGACGAAAGCTACAACGCCAATCCCGCCTCGATGGTGGCGGCGCTGGCGCTGCTGGGCGATGCGGGCGGCCGCAGGATCGCCGTGCTGGGCGACATGCTGGAAATGGGCGAGGGCGGTATCGCCCACCATGCCAGCCTGGCCGCGCCCATCGAACAGAACAAGGTGGACCTGGTCTTCGCCGCCGGGGCGCAGATGCGGGCGCTGTGGGATGCGCTGCCCACCGCCCGCCGGGGGGCTTATGCCGCCACCGCCGCCGAACTGGTTCCTGCCGTCACCGCGGCGCTGCGTCCCGGCGACACGGTTCTTATCAAGGGCTCGAACGGCTCCCGCATGTCCCTCATTCTCGATGCGCTGAAAGTGTAAGCCCGATGCTCTCCTATCTCGCGCTCCTCACCCATACCGACCAGCTCGCCTTTTTCCGCCTGTTCGGATATCTCAGCTTTCGCGCCATCGCGGCGGTGGTGACGGCCCTGGTGATCGCCTTCTGGCTCAATCCCATCCTGATCCGCTGGCTGAAGCAGAAACAGGGCAAGGGTCAGCCCATCCGCGCCGACGGTCCCCAGCGCCACATCATCGAAAAGGCGGGAACGCCGACCATGGGCGGGCTGCTGATCCTGATCCCCTGGATCGGCTCGACCCTGCTATGGACCAGCCTGTCCAACAAATATGTCTGGATCGTCCTGCTGGTGACGCTCACCTTCGGCCTGCTGGGCTTCCTGGACGACTATTATAAAGTGACCAAGCGCACCTCCGACGGCCTTTCGGGCAAGTCGCGCCTGGCCATTGAATTCGGCGTCGCCGCCCTCGCCACCTGGCTGGTCATGCAGGTGGAGGCGCCGCATCTTTCGGGCGCGCTGGCCATCCCCTTCTTCAAGGCGCTGCTGCTGCCCATGGGGCTGTTCTTCGTGGTGATCGGCATGATCACCATTGCGGGCGCGGCCAATGCGGTGAACTTCACCGACGGGCTCGATGGCCTGGCGATCATGCCGGTGATGATCGCGGCGGCGACCTTCGCGCTGATCGTCTATCTGGTCGGCAATGAACGCTATGCTGACTATCTGCAGATTCCCTATGTCGCCGGATCGGGCGAACTGGCGGTGTTCCTGGCGGCGCTGCTCGGGGCGGGGCTGGGCTTCCTCTGGTACAACGCCCCGCCCGCCATGATCTTCAAGGGCGATACCGGTTCGCTTCCGCTGGGCGGCGCGCTGGGCGCGGTGGCGGTGGTCGCTAAGCACGAGATCGTCCTGATCATCGTGGGCGGTCTCTTCGTGGTCGAAACCCTGTCCGTCATCGTGCAGGTCATTTCCTTCAAGCTGACGGGCAAGCGCGTGTTTCGCATGGCGCCGATCCATCACCATTACGAACAGTTGGGCTGGACCGAGCCCACCATCGTGATCCGTTTCTGGATCGTGGCGGTGGTGCTGGCGCTGCTGGGCCTGGCGACATTGAAGCTGCGGTGAACCGGGCATGATCGTCTCCCACGCCTTTGCCGGAAAGAAAGTCGCGGTGTTCGGGCTGGCCCGCACCGGGCTTTCCGCCATCGCCGCGCTGAAGGCCGGCGGCGCCGACGTCACGGCCTGGGACGACAATGCCAATGCGCGCGATGCCGGAAGCCAGGCGGGCGCCGATATCACGCCCTGGCGCGAATGGGGCTGGAGCGGCATCGCCGCGCTGGTGCTGTCGCCCGGCGTGCCCCTGACCCATCCCCGGCCGCATGAGGTGGTGCTGCATGCCAGCCGCGCCGGCGTGCCGGTCATCGGCGATGTCGAGCTTTTCGCCCGCGAGATACGGCCCGATCCGGGCGCAAGGGGCCGCGCCCCGGTCATCGCCATCACCGGCACCAACGGCAAGTCCACCACCACCGCCCTGATCGGGCATGTGCTGGCGGCCAACGGTTTTGACGCCCAGGTCGGCGGCAATATCGGCAAGGCGGTCCTGGACCTGAACGCGCCTTCGGCCCGCACGATCTATGTGATCGAGATGTCCACCTTCCAGATCGATCTTGCGCCGGGCCTGCATCCGGATGTCGGCCTGCTCTCCAACCTGTCGCCCGATCATATTGATCGCCATGGCAGCATGGAAAATTACGCCGCGATCAAGGCCCGCCTGATGCGCGCCGTACCGCCGGGCGGCCAGGTCGCCATCGGCGTGGACGACGAACATACCGCCGCGATCTTCACCAGCCTTTCGGGTGCAGGCAGCGCGGCCACGCCCGTGTCGGTCGGCAAGGTTCTGGGCCGCGGCATCTTCGTGGTGGACGGCGCCCTCTATGATGCGCAAGGCGGTTCGCCCGTGAAGATCATGGCGCTGGACGAGGCTCCCAACCTGCCGGGCGCGCACAACTGGCAGAATGCGGCGCTCGCCTATGCCGCGGTGAAGCCCTTCGTGAAGGAGCCGCGCGCCATCGCCGCTGCCATCGCCAGCTTTCCCGGCCTGGCGCATCGCATGGAAAGCGTCGGGGCCATCGGCAAGACCGGCTTCGTCAATGACAGCAAGGCCACCAATGCCGATGCCGCCGCCAAGGCCTTGTCGGTCTATCCCGACATTTTCTGGATTGCGGGCGGCAAGGCGAAGGAAGGCGGCATCGAATCCCTCGCACCATTCTTCCCGCGCCTGCGCCGCGCCTACCTGATCGGCGATGCCGCGCCCCAGTTCGCCCGCACCCTGGATGGCAAGGCGCCCTATGTGATGGCCGGCACGCTGGAACGCGCCATCGAACTGGCCGCCGCCGACGCCGAAGCCAGCGCCGTGGCCGCGCCTGTCGTGCTGCTGTCGCCGGCCTGCGCCTCCTACGACCAGTTCCCG
>JAEZBK010000062.1 GCA_023427355.1 Pseudomonadota bacterium | reverse complement strand
CCGATGAAGTCATCGCCTACAAGATGCCGGGTTTCAGGATCAAGAAGACCATCGTCGCCGGCTACGGGGCTTTCAGCCAGAAACCCTGAAGTCTCTGGCGGCCCCTAGAATATCCTGCCGAACCACGCCACGGATAATCCCGCCGCGATCATCATCAACAGCGCGGCGGCGGCGGCGAAGAAGCTGGAAACCTCCATCTCCTTCACTTCCACCACAAGCTGCTTGGTCAGCAGGTTATAGACCGCCTTCAGGTCTTCGCCGCTGCTGGCCTTGAAATACTGGCCCTTGGTCATGTCGGCGATCTTCTTCAGCGATTCCTCGTCCACCTGGGCGCGCATGGAAAAGCCGCCAAACTGCACATTGTCGCCGCGCTGTGTGCCGAAGCCGATGGTGAATACCCGCACGCCATATTCCGAGGCCAGCCGCGCCGCCTCGATCGGGTCGCAGCCGCTGGTGGTGCGCCCGTCCGTCATCAGGATGATGACGCCGTTCTTGTAGCTGCCCGGCTCCACCGGCACATGCTTCTTGGGCGCCTCGGACGGGGCTTCGCCCAGGCGGCGCCCCATGGTCATCTCGCCTTCTTCGCCCGCACGGCCACAGCCGCCGCCGCTGCGGCGGTTCAAGCCGAAGCTGCCGCTGTTGCCAAAGCCGCCATTGTTGAAATTGCTGATCGGGATATGCGCCTGTGGGAACAGGGCCTGCAGCGACACCAGCAGGCCGTTGCCCACCGCCGTGTTCCGCTGCAGCTCGAAATTGTCGATCGCCGCGTTCAGCGCGGCGCGGTCGGTGGTGGGCGTCTGCACCACGAAGGCCGCGCCCGCAAAGGCCACCATGCCGATCACCACATCCCTGGGCTGTTCGGCGATGTAATCGCGCGCGGCCTTCTGGGCGGCCTCGATGCGGCTGGGTTCGATGTCGCGGGCGCGCATCGAGCCCGACACGTCCATCGCCATCATCACCGTGGCGCGGTTGGACGGCAGCGCCACCATGGCGCTGGGCCGCGCCATCGCCATCAGCAGCAGCGCCAGCGCCGCCAGCATCAGCGCCGGCGGCAGGTGGCGGCGCCAGTTGGCCGGCCCCATCGCCTGCTTCAGGACGCCCATATTGCCATAGCGCAGCGCGCCCTGCTTGCGCCGCTGCAGCAGCCACACATACAGCCCCGCCAGGATCGGCACGATCAGCAGCAGCCACAACAGGCTGGGCCACAGGAAGCTGATGCCGGGCACGAAATCCCCGGCATGGGACAGGTATTCCTTGATCCGGGTGAACAGGTCACTCATGGCGCGGCCCCTTGGCTAAGCTTGGCGCGATGCTTGCGCATGTCGGCGAAGCGCAGCACCGCGTCCGCCACATCGTCCTCGGTGGAAATTTCCAGCGCGTCCACCCCGGCATTGCCGAAGATGTCGCGCAGCTCGTCCTCCCGCTGTTCCGCGATCTGCGCGAAACGCTGGCGGAAATTGGGATCATGGGTGTCCACGAACACCTGCTCGCCGGTTTCCGAATCCTGGAAGGTCAGAAGACCCAGGTTGGGCAGCCGCGTCTCGAACGGGTCGGACAGGCGCACCGCCACCACGTCATGGCGCGCGGCCAACTGGCCCAGCGCCTTCTCCCAGCCCGGCGGGCTGATGAAATCCGACACGATGAAGACCAGCGCCCGGCGGCGGATCATGCGCGCGGCGTCGCGCAGGGCATGGCCCAGGTCCGTCGCCTTGGGCCGCGTGGCGCGATGGCGGGACAGCGCGTCCAGGATGGCGTGGATCTGGTGGCGGCCGCCGCGCGCGGGGATCACCTGGTCCACGCCGCCGGAAAAGAGCAGGGCGCCCGCCCGGTTGCCGCGCCGGGCCAGGAAGCGGCACATCAGGGCGGTGAAATCGGTCAGCACCGCCCGCTTGGAAACGCTGACGGATTCGAAATCGATGGACGGGCTCATGTCGAGCACGAACCAGCAGGTGACCTCGCGATCCTCGATATACTCGCGCACATGCGGCACCTGGGTGCGCGCCGTCACGTTCCAGTCGATGCGCCGCACATCGTCATGGAACTGATATTCGCGCAGGTCGGCCAGATCCAGTCCCTGTCCGCGGAACGGGGATTTGTGGTCGCCCTGCAGAAGGCCTTCCAGCCGCCGCGCGATCGCCAGATCGAGCCGCGAAAGAAGCGCTTCAGTTGCCTGTGGCGGCGCGGACATGGCTCTCCAACACGCGTTCGGGTGGTGTGACGGCGCGCATGATGTCGCGCACCAGGCTGTCGGAGGTCACGCCCTCGGCCAGCGCCTCATAGGAGGGGATGACACGGTGGCGCAGCACATCGGGCGCGATGTCCACCACATCCTCGGGCAGCACATAGTCGCGCCCGCGCAGATAGGCGAGCGCGCGGCCCGCTTCGATCATGCCGATGGTGGCGCGCGGGGACGCGCCATACAGGATGAACCGCTTGTGGTCGGCCAGACCCGCCTTGTGCGGCTCGCGCGTCGCCGCCACCAGCCGCACCGCATAGGTGATCAGCGACGGATCCACATACAGTTTCTTCGCCTCCGCCTGCATCTGCAGCAGCTGGTCGGTGTTGGTGACGGCGCCGATCAGCGCGGCCGCGCCCGTCACGCGCTGCACGATCACGAATTCCTCGTCCTCGGTGGGATAGGACACCAGCACCTTCATCATGAAGCGGTCTACCTGCGCCTCGGGCAGGGCATAGGTGCCCTCGGTCTCGATGGGGTTCTGCGTCGCCATCACCACGAA
>JAEZBK010000111.1 GCA_023427355.1 Pseudomonadota bacterium | reverse complement strand
GGCGCGAAGGCCGTCAACCTGGTTGCGGCCTGATTGGAATGGCGGCGCGCGAAAGCGTGCCGCCTTCTTGCCAAGGACATATGGATTGAATTCCGATATCACCGATGATCCGCGCCAATCTCACGCGCGATAGCAATCGCCGGGCAGCCAATGCGCTGTTCTCGGCGAAGGACAGCCGCGCCGAACTGGCCCGCCGCGAAATGGCGGAAGCCGTGGCGGCCCGGGATGCCAACATGGCGCGCCTGCGCGCGCTGCGGCTGGAAAAGGAACGGCTGGATGCGCTGGCCGGAACCGATGCCCCCGTCGCCGCCTCGCCGGAATGCCAGGCCCAGGGCGTGCCCAGGAAGAAGGCCATCCGGCGCATCAACTGCGGCTGACCGCGCGTGATGCCCCGGCCAGGAGGGCATGGTGCCGCAAGCACGGCTTTGTGGCCATGCGCCAGCCAGGGTATTTTCCCATACAGACCATGATGTTGCGCCGGGCTTGCGGGGGCGGGCGGGACCGGGTATTTGACCCTCCCTTTGGTAAGGACAGGTGGCCGAGTGGTTGAAGGCGCACGCCTGGAAAGTGTGTAACGGTGAAAGCCGTTCGAGGGTTCGAATCCCTCTCTGTCCGCCAATAAAAGAGGCCCCCGCAGCGGGGCCTTTTTTGTTGGCGGAAAGGGAGCGGTGGACGGACCCTCGTTCGACGAGAGCGCCGACGTTGCGCGTCTGCACACACACGGGCATATTTCCCGCGTTCCTGGAGGAAGCGCGTATGAAGACCGCCTTTGCCGTTCTTTTCCTGACCATGGCCATGGCCCCGGCCATGGCGCAGCCGAACCCGTCCTCGCCTTCGCCGACGGAGACTTTGCCCCAGCCGTTCGACCGCGAGGGCGCAACCAAGGTGATGGAGAATGATCGCGTAATCGTCTGGGACGTTTCCTGGCTGCCACGCGCCTATCCCACACACCGCCATGTCTATGATTATGCCGGCGTCTATTACACCAGCGGCGACCGGGTCATTGTGTCTCCGCAAGGGGCGCGTTCGCCAACCCACACCAACGCCTGGGATACGTTCTTCTTCCGCAGGGGCGTCACGCACAGTGAAGAAGGCGTCGGCACGGAGCCGCTGCGGGCGGTGTTCCTTGAGCTCAAGGAAGCCGCGCCGGTGGGCGCCGCGGGCACCGCATCAACCGGGCTGGGCAAGAAGGTCCGCGAGAGCGACCGCCTGGTTATCTGGGAGGACATCGCCGCGCAGGATGCGCAGCCCCCGGCGCATCGGCATGAAATGGACACCGTGGTCGTCGCCTTCACGGGCCAGAAATCCCGCATCACCTTCGTTCCGCGCGGCACCGTGGACCAGGGGGCGGATAAAGCTGGCGCGGACCGGACCTATTTCTTCGAGTTGAAGTGAGGGCAGGGCCGGTCACGCCCTCTGTATCCGCCACGGAAAAGGCCCCTTTGCGGGGCCTTTTTCATTGGTGAGACGGGACCGGTGAACAGACCCTTGAACGCCTATTTATTTTTCAGGGACGCATCCATCCACCCGCGCCGCCGCATCTGCTCCCTGATACCAAAGGCCAGGGATGCTCTGCGGAGATGCATTGGGCTGGAAAGATGCGTCACCGATGACCAGAGAATTACACCATTTTGGATTGAGCCGCCGCGCGTTTCTGGCATCGGGCCTGGCGAGCGGCATGGGGCTCACCGCATGCGGGGCTCCGAACCTGGCGCGCCCGTACGGGCACGGTGTCGCATTGCGCGATGGCCAGGCTGCCATGCTGGACCGGCAGTTTGTCGCCCTGCTTGGCCGCCATCGCGTTCCTGGGCTGGCGGCTGGGATCATCCGCGACGGGCAGCTGGCATGGGCCAAAGGCTATGGATGGGCCGATATCGAAAATCGCCGGCCGATGACGGCCGAAACGATTCAGAATATCGGATCTGTCACCAAGACGCTCACCACCACACTGGCGCTCCAGGACGTCGAAGCCGGGCGGCTCGATCTGGACGGCGACATTGGCCGCTATCTCGAATTTCCCATTCGCAATCCCAAACATTCGCATGTTCCGATCACTCTGCGTCAGCTGCTCACACACCGCTCCTCGATCCGCGACGGGGTGGCGTATGGGCAAAGCTATCGCTGCGGCGATCAGACCGTGTCGCTTGCGGAATGGCTGAAAGGCTATTTCGACGCATCGGCGCAATCCGACCATTTTCACGCCTGGGCGCCGGGAACCCTGGACCCGCCGAGCTCCCCGCGCGCCTATTCCAACGTGGCTTTTGGACTTGTCGGTCTGTTGTCCGAACGGGTGGGTGGCAAGCCCTATGCCACGCTTTGCCAGGAGCGTATTTTCGTCCCGCTCGGCATGGGCTCTTCCGGCTTTCGTCTCGATACCGTCGACCGAAGGCGGGAGGCGGTGCCGTACAAGACGCTGGCCGGTGACCTCAAGCCCGATGACCTCTCCGAACCCGAGCGGGCGTTTGCTCGCTATCCGGATAAGATCCCGCAAGCGGGCGAGCATTTCCCGTTCTGCAGCTACAGTTTTGCGACTCCTCCGGACGGGCTGATGCGCACGAGCATCCGCGATCTGGCGCAATTCCTGTCAGCCTGGATCGGCAACGGCGCGCGCCCCGGTTC
>JAEZBK010000047.1 GCA_023427355.1 Pseudomonadota bacterium | reverse complement strand
CCCGAAGGCGCAGGGCTGGGCGGGCTTGGTCCCGTCTTCCTTGCCCGGCGTGCCATGCTGCAAGGAACCGTCGGCGGCGCAGATGATGAACGCGGCCTGGCCCAACTGGGCCTGGCCGGGCATCCAGCCCATGGGCACCAGGGCGCGCAGCAACAGCGCGGCCAGCAGGATGTGGCGGAAGACGGCCTTCATGGCCGCTTTGTGCGCCCTGGTTTCCAAAGGGGCAAGGGAAGGAAAGTCGCAGTGAGCGCGTAACCCTTCTGCCACTGCTCGATGAAGGGGATGGGATAGAGGAAATTCAGGATGTTAAGCACCAGTCCGTCGCGGATGATGATGGCCGCCAGAACCTCCATCCCCACGCCGGCCGCCACTGTGACCCAGGCCGGTGCGCGGGCGGCGAACAGGAAACCCAGCACCGCCATCAGCGTGTCCATCAGCGAATTGAGGATGGAATCGCCCGCATATCCGATGGCCAATGCCTGCTTGCGATAGGCCTCGATCACCATCGGCGTCTTCTCGGCGATCTCCCACCCGATCTCCAGTCCCATGGCCATCAGCAGCCGCACGCCCAGCGGCAGTTTGGGACACGCCAGCTTCAGCAGGCCGTAAAAGAGAAAGCCGTGCACGATGTGCGACAGCGAATACCAGTCGGCGATCTGCTGCGATGTTTCGGGACTGAGCGGGTTGTTCGCCCATAGCAGGATCTCTCCGCTGGCCGAGATCCAGGGCTGGCCCAGCGCCCACAGCGCGCCGACCTGCACCGCCAGCAGCAGCGCCGCGACGGTCAGGTGGCGATAGGCAATGATGCCGCCCGCACGCCTCACATCGTCGCCCCTATCTGCCACGCCACGAACTCCGCATCGCCATAGCCCAGTTCTTCCGAACGCGACCGTTCGCCCGACGCCACGCGCAGGATGGTCTCGAAGATCTGGCGGCCCTTGTCCTGGATCGAAACCCCGTCCAGCACATCGCCGCAATTGATGTCCATGTCACCGGCCATGCGCTCGAAGATGGCGGTATTGGTCGCCAGCTTGATCGATGGGGTAGGCTTGCAGCCAAAGGCCGAGCCGCGGCCGGTGGTGAAACACAAGATGTTCGCGCCGCCCGCCACCTGTCCGGTGGCCGATACCGGGTCGTAGCCGGGCGTATCCATGAAGACGAAGCCCTTCTGCGTCACGGGCTCCGCATATTCATACACCGCCTTCAGCCGTGTCGTGCCGCCCTTGGCGGCAGCCCCCAGCGACTTCTCCAGGATGGTGGTCAGTCCGCCCGCCTTGTTCCCCGGCGAGGGATTGTTGTTCATGCTGCCGTCATTGCGGCGCGTATATTCCTCCCACCAGCGGATGCGTTCGATCAGCTTCCTGCCAACGTCCGGCGAGGCGCGCCGCGTCAGCAGATGCTCCGCCCCATAGATTTCCGGCGTTTCCGACAGGATGGCGGTGCCGCCATGGGCCACCAGCAGGTCCACCGCCGCGCCCAGTGCGGGATTGGCCGTGATGCCGGAATAGCCATCCGAGCCGCCGCATTGCAGCGCCAGCATCAGTTCCGAGGCGGGCGCGGTCTGCCGGCGCACCTTCGCGGCGGCGGGCAGCAGGTCGCGCAGCGCCGCAAGGCCGTCTTCGATGGTCTTCCTGGTGCCGCCGCTGTCCTGGATGGTCAGCGAGCGGAAGGTATCGCTCTCGGCGATGTTGTAGGCCTGCTTCCACCGCGCGATCTGGAAGGTCTCGCAACCCAGCCCCACCATCAGCACCGCGCCCATGTTGGGATTGGCGGCATAGCCCCATTGGGTGCGCTTGAGCACGTCATAGCCTTCGCCCTTGCTGTCCATGCCGCAGCCATGGCCATGCACCAGCGGGATCACGCCGTCTATTTCGGGGTAATCGTCCAGCAGGCCGCTTTTCACCGCTTCGGCCGCGATGAAGCGCGCCACCGTGGCCGAACAGTTCACCGATGTCAGGATGCCGACATAGTTGCGCGTGCCCCAGCGCCCATTGGCGCGGCGAAAGCCCTCGAATGTGGCGGGCACCGCCACCGGCGCCGGATCGCGCGCATCGGCCTCGAATTCGTAATCGCGGTCCACGCTGTGAAACGCGATATTGTGTTCATGCACCCAGTCGCCCGGCGCGATGTCGGCAGTGGCGAAGCCGATGATCTGGCCGAACTTCAGGGCCGGGGCGTCCTTGGGGATCGCCCGCACCGCCGCCTTGTGCCCGCGCGGGATGCGGCGGCTGATCCGCACATCGTCCACGATCTCGCCCGGTGCCAGGTCGGTTACCGCGACCACCACATTGTCGTTCGGATGCAGCCGTAGGTGCGCCATTTTCGTGTCCCCCTGGACCTGTATAGAATAAAGACCGGCGTCCGGGAATCGGTGGTCCGGCGGCGGCCTCAATCCCCTTGCATGGGCAGGGGAATTGGAGTTCCTCTTATGTCAGACAAATAGACTTGCCTATCGGGGAAATGCGTCCAATGAAGAAACTCGTCCTCTGCGCCGCGGCTCTGGCCGTCATGGGCGCAACCGCCCTTGCGCAGCAGGCTCCTGCGCCCGCCCCGGCCGCGCCTGCCACCCCGCCCGCGCCCCCGACCGAGCGCCAGCTCGTCATGCGCGCGCTGCAGCAGAACCAGACCGCGTTCAACGCCATCGTCATCGGCGTGATCGATGCCGCCGCGCTCAAGACCCATTCCCAGACCATGATCGACCAGGCCCAGAAGCTGCCTGCGCTGTTCGCGCCGGGCACCGATCAGGCCGATCCGCGCGCCAAGCCCGAAATCTGGAAGGACCAGGCGGGCTTCAAGGCCGCCACCGACAAGTTCATCGCCGCGGTGCGCACCGCCCAGAGCAAGATCCCCGATCGCATTGCCATGGCCGAAGCCATGGTCGAGGTCGGCGCGGCTTGCGGCGCCTGCCACACCGCCTATCGCGTGATGCCCGCCGCCCCCGCCGGGGGCCGTGG
>JAEZBK010000295.1 GCA_023427355.1 Pseudomonadota bacterium | reverse complement strand
TTGTATAAGAGACTGGACAATTCCGAAGCGTCCAGCGCCAAGTTCCTGGCCGACTATGAAAAGCTGCCCGGCGTGATCAAGACCGGCGATGGCCTGCTCTACAAGGTCATCAAGTCGGGCACCGGCAAGACGCCGCTGACCACCGCCGACATGGTCACGGTGCTTTACAAGGGCCAGAACATCGACGGCACGGTGTTCGACCAGACCACCCCCGCCAATCCCGCCGATCCGGACAGCGGCCCGCGCCAGTTCCCGGCCGGCGCGCTGATTCCCGGCTGGGTGCAGGCGCTGTCCATGATGAAGGAAGGCGATGAGTGGGAGCTGGTGATCCCCTACCAGCTTGCCTATGGCGAAGAAGGCCGCCCGCCGCGGATCCCCCAGAAGGCCACGCTGGTCTTCCGCATGACGCTGCTCAAAGTGGACTTCGCGCAGTAATGCCGGGGACCAAAGTCGCCCTTGTCACAGGCGCGGGCACCGGCATCGGCCGCGCCAGCGCCATCGCCCTGTCGAAGGATGGCTTCGCCCTGGTGCTGGCGGGGCGGCGCCGCGAACCGCTGGAGGAAACCGCGAAGCTGCTGGCGGGCGATGCCCTGGTCGTGCCCACCGATGTGGGCGTGCCCGAAAGCGTGACCGGACTGTTCCTGTCGGTGCGCGAAAAACATGGCCGGCTGGACGTGCTGTTCAACAATGCCGGGGTGGGCGCACCTGCCGTGCCGATCGAGGAATTGACCTTCGACCAATGGCAGGCCGTGGTGAGCGCCAACCTGACCGGCGTGTTCCTGTGCACGCAGGCCGCCGTGAAACTGATGAAGGAACAGGCGCCGCAAGGCGGGCGCATCATCAACAATGGCTCGATCAGCGCCACGGCGCCCCGGCCCAACACCGCGCCCTATACCTGCACCAAGCACGCGGTGACGGGACTGACCAAGGCCACCGCGCTGGATGGGCGGCCCTTCGACATCGCCTGCGGCCAGATCGATATCGGAAACGCCGCCACGGACATGACGCTGAAGGCGCTGGAAGGCTTGCCCCAGGCCGATGGCAGCATAAAGCCTGAACCGCGCATGGACCTGGAAGAAGCCGCGCGTGCGGTGGCGTACATGGCCAGCCTGCCGCTGTCGGCGAATGTGCTGTTCATGACGGTGATGGCGACGAAGATGCCGTTTGTGGGCAGAGGGTAAAAACCTCCAGAAATCTCGCGCCGCGCAGCGTCAGCCGCGGCGACCCGCAGCATCCGACTTCCTTAACCCTTTTGCGCGAAGCGCACTGAAAGGGAGTCCGGTAGAGACAGCATACCGAACGGCGCAAAGACGTGCCGGCGACCTTCCGCCGACCCGATTTGCGACGGATGGGGGGGGCATTTGATCCTGCGTAATCTGCCTGACGCAATTTTGTGCAAGGTGAAGGAGCGAATTTCCGTTCCGGAAGTTTCCTTATCTCAGCGAGGAAACAACAAAATGCGCGCCTGCTTTCTTGGCCATAACGTTACCCGGCTCGGCTATGGCGTCGCGATCCTGCACACGTCGCGGTTGCCCGACCCGGAACCGCCGATCGGCGAGCTACCCGTGCCGCCCGATGACCTGTCGCTGCCCGGCCAGGCCGAAAAATCTCCCATCCAGCGGACGCCCGAACCGGCGTAAGCTGCCCGCAACGCCCTGCAATTGAGCCGGGGCGGCCGGGAGATTCGCCGTGATCCTGTTCCTGCTGGCCTATGTGGGTGGCGTTCTGACCATCCTCAGCCCCTGTATCCTGCCGGTGCTGCCCTTCGTCTTTGCCCGCGCCGACCGGCCTTTCCTGCGTTCCGGCCTGCCCATGTTGCTGGGCATGGCCGCCAGCTTCGCCGTGATCGCCACCCTGGCGGCGGTGGGGGGTAGCTGGGCCGCCCAGGCCAACCAGGCCGGACGCATCGCCGCCATGGCCCTGCTGGCGCTGTTCGGACTGGCGCTGCTGCTGCCCGCCCTGGCCGAACGGCTGACCGCGCCGCTGGTCGCGCTGGGCAACCGGCTGAACAACCGGCCGGGTGACGGGATGGGCAGCGCCGCGCTGCTGGGGGTGGCGACCGGGCTTTTGTGGGCGCCCTGCGCCGGACCGATCCTGGGATTGATCCTGACCGCGGCGGCCATCAATGGCGCCAGCGCCAATACCAGTCTGTTGCTGTTCGGCTATGCGGCGGGGGCGGCGACCTCTTTGGGGCTGGCCTTGCTGGCGGGGGGCCGCGTCTTTGCCGCCATGAAGCGGTCGCTGGGCGTGGGCGAATGGGTGCGCCGGGGCCTGGGAGTCCTGGTGCTGGCGGGCGTGGCGGCCATCGCGCTGGGGCTGGACACCGGAGTCCTGGCGCGGCTGTCCCAGGCCCAGACCGCCGGTATCGAGCAACGGCTGATCCAGGCGGCGGGTTTGGGCCGCCGGGTGGACGCGGTGGCGGTGGCCGGCAGCGACCTGCCGGTGGAAGGCGTGATGCCGCCGCTGACGGGGGCGACGCGCTGGTTGAACAGCCCGGCCCTGTCGCCCGAAAGCTTGCGCGGCAAGGTCGTGCTGGTGGATTTCTGGACCTATTCCTGCATCAACTGCATCCGCGCGATCCCGTATGTGCGCGCCTGGGCGCAGAAATATGCCGCGCAGGGGCTGGTGGTGATCGGCATCCACACGCCCGAATTCGCCTTTGAAAAAGACGAAACCAATGTCCGGCGCGCCATGGCGGAGCTGGGCGTGATCTGGCCGGTGGCCCAGGACAATGACTTTGCGGTGTGGAAGGCGTTCCAGAACCAGTATTGGCCGGCGCATTATTTCATCGATGCACAGGGGCGCATTCGCCACCATCATTTCGGCGAAGGCGAATATGACCGCTCGGAAAAGGTGATCCAGCAATTGCTGGCGGAAGCGGGCCGCACGGATGTGCCCGGCGGCATGGTGGACCCCAAGGCGCAGGGCGCGCAGGCCGCGCCGGATTTTTCGCGCGTGAAATCGCCGGAGACCTATATCGGCTATAACCGGGGCGCGAACTTTGCCGCCACGCCTTTTCCGGTGAAGCATGACGTGGCGGCGGATTATCGCACCGCCACGACGCTGACGCTGAACCAATGGGGGCTGGACGGGCTGTGGACCATCGGGCCGGAAATGTCGCGCCTCGACAAGGCGGGCGGGCGCATCACCTTCCGGTTCGAGGCGCGCGACGTGCACCTGGTGCTGGCGGCGCCCACGGGCAAGCCGGTGCGGTATCGCGTGACCCTGGACGGCGCGGCGCCCGGCGACGCGCATGGCGACGACACCGATGCGCAAGGAACGGGCATTGTGACCACGGAACGGCTTTATCAACTGATCCGGCACAAGGGCGCGGTGAAGGAGCGGACATTCCGGATCGAATTCCTGGATCCGGGGGTGGAGGCCTTCGCCTTTACCTTTGGTTAAAGCCCCAACCGTACCGGCTATCTGGTCGCATCCCCCGATTCCGGGGCTGCCGGGCCTTGCCGGACGTGGCACGAAACCCAATATTGCACGTTATAGCGTGTGATCCCCGATATGGGGGTAACCGTATTTTATTCCGATTTTGATATTTGGGGTCCATGAAAAACCGACTTCCCCTTGCTGCGGCGCTGGCAAGCACCCTTGCCCTGACCGCCTGCACCACCACCGATCCGCAATCGCTGGCCCAGAATGATCCGTTCGAGCCGGGTAACCGCGAAATCTTCGCCTTCTCCATGGCCGTCGACAAGGCGGTGGCCGCGCCGGCCGCCAAATTCTATCGCGCCGCGGTCCCGCAGCCCGCGCGCCAGGGTGTGCGCAACGCGCTGAACAACCTCAACGCGCCGGTCATCCTGGTCAACGACGTGCTGCAGGGCGAAGGCGAGAAGGCGGTCAACACCTTCGGCCGCTTCATGGTCAATTCGACCGTGGGCCTGGGTGGTTTGCTGGACGTCGCCACCGATATCGGCATCCCTGCCCATGACAACGACTTCGGCATCACCCTGGGCAAGGGCGGCGTGCATGAAGGCTCCTACCTGTTCGTGCCGCTGCTGGGCCCCAAGCCCCCGCGCGACCTTCTGGGCACGGCGGTGGATACGGGCTTCGATCCCCTCACCTACATGACCTGGAACAATTCCTCGCTCTACAAGGGCATCAAGGCGGGCCTGTCGGTGCTGGACAAGCGCGAAGCCACGCTGGACACGGTGGAATCCATCGAGCGCACCTCGATTGATTTCTACGCCACCACCCGCAGCCTCTATCGCCAGAACCGCAACGCCCAGATCAAGGGCGACGCGGCGAATGAGGAACTGCCCAACTTCTGATCCCGTGGGACAGGACAAAGAAAAAGGCGCCCGATCCGGGCGCCTTTTTTGTTTGCGCGCTCTGGCGGCCAGTTATTCCGCCGGCGCGGTGGCGCCATTGTTGTGGCCGAACAGGCCGCCATAGAAGCGGTCCCACTGGCGGCCGCACCAGGTGCCGAAGCGATCCAGATAGAGGTAGATCACCGGCGTGGTGTAGAGGGTCAGCACCTGGGAAACCACCAGGCCGCCCACGGTGGCGATGCCCAGCGGCTGGCGCAGCTCATAGCCTTCGCCGATACCGATGGCCAGGGGCAGCGCGCCCAGGATGGCGCCCATGGTGGTCATCATGATCGGGCGGAAGCGCATCACGCAGGCGCGGTAGATCGCCTCGCGCGGGTTGAGGTTTTCGGCGCGCTGCAATTGCACGGCGAAATCGATCATGATGATCGCGTTCTTTTTCACCACGCCTATCAGCAGCATCACCCCGATGAAGGCGATCAGGCTGAACTCGATGCGGAACACCAGCAACGCCAACAGCGCACCCAGGCCCGCCGAAGGCAGGGTCGAGAGAATGGTGAGCGGGTGGATATAGCTCTCATAGAGCATGCCCAGCACGATGTAGATGATGACCACCGCCGCCAGCACCAGCATGGGGATCGCCGCCATGCTGTTCTGCGCCAGCTGCGCCGTGCCCTGGACGCCGCCATGCACCGAGATCGGCACATTGATGTTGGCCATGGCCCGGTTGATGGCATCGGTGGCCTGCTGCACCGTCACGCCTTCGGGGGTGGAATAGGAGAAGGTGGTGGCGACGAAGGGCCCCGAATGGTTGACCGACAGGGGCGCGGTGCCCGGCTCGATCTTCACGAAGGAGGCCAGTGGCACCATCTTTTCGACGCGGGTCGAGACGGCGGCGCTCGTGCTGCCGCCGCCGCCGCCCGACGAGTTCTGCTGCTGGTTGCGCACCGCTTCGGCGGCCGCCTGGGCGGCGCTGAGTGCGCCGGCATCGGAGCCGGCCGGTGCGATGTTGGCGGAGGTGCTGCCGGCCGAGGCCTGGGAACCGGAGATGTTGCCCGACGTCGAGACATAGACGTCGTGCAGCGCCTGGGTGCCCTGTTTCCAGAAGCTGGGCGCCACTTCCATGATCACCTGATACTGGTTCTTGTCCTTGTAGATGGTCGAGACGCGGCCCTGGCTGAACAGGTTCTGCAGCGTGCCGGAAATCAGGTTGGTGGCCAGGCCCATGCGCGCCGCGGTCTGGCGAGCGATGGTGAGCTGCATTTCCAGACCACCGGGCTGCTGGTCGGCGTCCACCGATTCAATCTCGGGGACGGTCATCAGCGCATCCTGGATCTTCGGCACCCATTCCTTCAGGTCATCCAGCGTGTCGCCCTGCACCGTGTACTGGTAATTGCCGGTGGACTGGCGGCCGCCGACGCGGATGCCGGTGGAGCTGACCGAGTTGATGAAGGCGCGCGCGCCGGAAATTTCGGCGAATTTCGGCATCAGCCGGGTGCGGACTTCGTCGCTGGTGACATAGCCGCGCTCGGACGGGGGCTTGAGCGTAACCCACAGATTGCCGTTGGCGCCGCCGCCGCCGCCCATGCCGCCGCCGCCGCCCAGCGTGCCCGCGACGGTGGCGACCGCCGGATCGGCGCGGATGATTTCCATGAAGCGCAGGAACTTGGGCCGCATGGATTCGAACGACGCGGTCTGGTCGCCGCGGATGTTGCCGTTGAGGCGGCCTTCGTCGGTCTGGGGGAAGAAGCCGGAAGGCAGGATGGTGTAGAGA
>JAEZBK010000266.1 GCA_023427355.1 Pseudomonadota bacterium | reverse complement strand
CTATCAGGCGGCGGGCTTGCGCCTGTTCGGCAAGCTGGGGGCTGGCGTCGAGGGCGGCACGCACCTGTTCGGGCGGCAGCTTGCGCGACGCGGCGATGGCGGCGACGCCGCTGTCATAGGCCGACTGGGCGATGCGGGTGAGCTGTTCGCGGTCGGCCGGGCTCATGGCCTTTTCCATGTAGGTGTCGGCGGCGCTTTTGTATTCCTTGCGCTTGGCGATCTGGGGCTGGGCTTCCAGCTTGTCGAAAAGGCCGCGCAGATAGACCTGGCCCAGTCCGACACCGGCGGCGCCGAAATAGCCCTTGGGCTGCATCCAGACGGTTTCGGCGGCGGCGGCGGCGACGTAATCGCCCAGCCCGCTGGCGGCGAAATTGGAGGCATGGGCCAGGACGAACTTGCCGTCGGCGCGCAGGCGGGCAAGCGCGGGCGCGATCTCCTGCGCCTGGGCCAGCGACACCGCGCCGTCGCCCAGCCGCACCACCACACCCTTCACGCGGGCATCCTTGCGCGCATTCTCGAGCGCCAGCACCAGGTCGAGCAGCGTCATGTCGCGCGGCAGCAGCAGGTTGCTGCGGCCATTGGCGGTGTCGGCCATCGACTCGCGCAGGTCGAGCGACAGCACCATGTTGCCGGGCATGCCATCGCCCCGCGCCAGCGCGATCAGCAGGATCACCAGCAGCAGCAGGAGGAAGAAGGCGATGAGGCGCGCGATGCTGTTGAGGACGGACAGGAAGATCGCGCGGGACCAGGTCAGCACGGCGGCCATAGGAAGCCCTTTTTCAAATACGTGCCGACCATACACGAAAAGCCCGGCGGGGGCGCCGCCGGGCTTTCTGCAGGTTAGGAGACGGCGTTAGTGCTTCAGCGCGTCGCGGACGGCATCCTTGGCGCCGCCCACGGCGTTCTGGACCTTGCCTTCCATCTTGTCCGCCTTGCCTTCGGCCTTGAGCTTGGCGTCGCCGGTGATCTTGCCGGCGGCTTCCTTGAGGGCGCCCTTGGCCTGCTTGGCCGTGCCTTCGATGCGATCCTTGTCCATGTTCGATGCTCCTTGGGGGTGGGGACCATGGAAACGGATGGGGGAACCAGCGGGTTCCGGATACAAAATGCCGCCGGAACCAGACCCGGACGGGCAAAACCAGCGTATAATGGGCCAGGACAGGGAGATGATCATGGAACGGCGCAGGCTTCTTCAGGGATTGTTCTTGGGCGGGACCGCCCTGGCGATGGGCGGCGGGGCGATCCTGCTGCGCGGCGAAAAGGCCGAGGCGGCGACCTTTCCGGTAACCAAGACCGAGGCGGAGTGGCGCAAGATCCTGTCACGCGACGCCTTTGCGGTGCTGCGCCAGCAGGGCACGGAGACGGCGGGCACCAGCCCGCTCCTGCATGAGAAGCGCATGGGCACCTTCGCCTGCGCCGGGTGCGAGCAGCCGCTCTTCTCGTCGAAGACCAAATATGACAGCGGCACGGGCTGGCCCAGCTTCTGGACGCCGATCAGCGCCAAGGCGATCGGCACCCATACCGACAACAGCTATGGCATGGTGCGCACGGAAGTGCATTGCAGCCGCTGCGGCGGGCACCAGGGCCATGTGTTCGATGACGGCCCGCAGCCGACAGGCCTGCGCTATTGCATCAACGGGCTGTCCTTGAAGTTCCTGCCTGGGAAGGCTTGATTTGATTGTCCCCTTCCGTCGCAGATGCGGCGGGTCGCGCCGCGGCTGTCGCTGCGGCGGTCGGGATAAAGGCCCGTTCGCGCCGCTTCCAAACAAAAAAGGCCCATGCTTTCGCATGGGCCTTTCCTGATTCAGGCTGTAACGCTTACGGCGTTGCCGGAGCCGCAGCCGGCTTGGTGCCGCGGGCGCGGTTCTGCGCCACCATGTCGTTATGGGCGGAGGAGAAGCCGTCGAAGTTCAGCGGCAGCTCACGCGGCTTGTCTTCGCCGTCCACGGTGATGCGCAGCTTGGCATCGCCCTTGGAGCCCATGAAGGCGTCGATCAGCTGCTTGTCCACCTGGGCCTCGACATAGCAACCGCCCTGGTCGCAGCGGCGGAAATTCATGGTCGGGGTGGAGAAGGTGTTGGGCTGGATGACCACGCCCTTTTCGATCGCCACGCCCAGCGGCAGGCCGATCACCATGACATAGCGGCTGTCGGTGGGCAGGAAGGCGATGGAGAAGGTCACCAGGCGCTGGCCGGTTTCGCGGTTGCCCACTTCCTGGAACAGGTCGCAGGGCGCGCCATTCTGCACCGGGAAGCAGCGGACAAAGAAATTGTCATGCTTGGTCGTGGTCGGCGTCTGCGCCGAGGCCGCGACGGCCGTCAGGCCCAGAAGCGCGGCCGTGAGGGCGAGAGAGGTTTTGAATCGCATCAGAAGAGTCTCCAGAACCAGGAATCACGACGGCCATTGCCGCGGTTGTAGGCGCCATAGGCCGAGCTGAAGCCGTTGAACGACACCTGCAGGCTCTGCGGCTTGTCGCCGGGGTTCGCGCCCGTGAAGGAGACGCGGGTTTCGGTGTTGGCGCGCAGACCGTCCAGGACGGCGGGCTCCAGCGGCGCGGTGGCGACGCAGCCGACATTGTTGCAGGTGCGGAACTTGAAGGTCTTCACCGGCTCCTTGCCGATCTGCAGACCCACGCCCGGCTCGAGCAGAACCTGCAGCGGAACGGTCAGGGCGATCAGCTCCTGGTTCGGGTTTTCCTTGTTGCGGCGATCCTTGACGATCGAGATGCGCGCAATGACCGGCTTGACCGCGCCTTCGCCTTCGGTGGCGCGGATGTCGCCCATCAGTTCGCAGGAGACCCCCTCGGCCACGGCCGGCGGGCAATAGGTGCGCCAGTCCTGATAGGGTGTCGTCATCTCGGTGGCCGAATTAAAGGTCAGCACGCCGCGCAGGCCCCAGCCGAGCAACAGGCCCAGCACCAGAGCGCCGCCGCCGATGGCAAGGCGTTGGATGTTATTGTTCATGTGTCCGCTTCGCTTCGCATTGTGCGGGATCGCCCCCAAGGCGGCCCGCCGGTCCGTTAAACCGGGGGCAGGAGTTAGCAGAAACATCCGGCAAAGGAAACGGGTTAATCCGCCTTTTGCGGCGCGGGAATCACGGGTTATCCGGGATTTCGCGGCCGCGCGCGGCTTACTTCCCCGACAGGTGGTTGCGCACCAGGACCGGTTGCGAACGCCAATGGTCCGGCCAGACCTTGGCAAGGTTGCGCAGCTTGGGCAGGTCGTTGATCACGATGTAGGGCTGGGACGGATTGTTGTAGAGATAATCCTGGTGGTAGTCCTCGGCCGCGAAGAAGCCCTTGAAGGCCTCGACCCTGGTGGCGATGGCGCGGGGAAACAGCTTCGCCCTGTCGAGCTGGGCGATGTAGTCGCGCGCCACCTTCTCCTGACGCGGCGCCAGCGGGAACAGCGCGGTGCGATAGCTGGGACCGGTGTCGGGGCCCTGGCGGTTCACCTCGGTCGGGTCGTGGGCGACCGAGAAGAAGATGCGCAGGAGCGCGGCATAGGACACCTGCCTGGGATCGAAGGTGACTTCCACCGCCTCGGCATGGCCGGTGGTTTCGGTGATGACCTGGTTGTAGGTCGCGGTTTCCTTCGTGCCGCCGGAATAGCCCGAGACGGCCGAGGTGACGCCCTTCACATGCTGGAAGACGCCCTGGATGCCCCAGAAGCACCCCCCGGCGAAGACCGCCTTTTCGGTGGCGGCGGTGTTGGGCGGATCATAGGCCGCCGCCGGTATCTGCCGGTTGATTTCGGCTGCGCTAGCGCCGGTCGCGAGCGCGACGGTCAGGGCGATGGCCAGAGCGAATTTCATGACATTCCTTCCACGCTGGTGCGGATGGCATCATAGATCATGTCGAGTTCGGCCGCCGTGATGCAATAGGGCGGCAGGACATAGATGGTGTTGCCCAGGGGCCGGAGCAAGACGCCCCGCTCCAGGAACCGGGCCATCAGGTGCGGACCGATGCCGGCCAGATAGCCGGGATCGGACACCTTCAGGTCGAGCGCAGCCACCGTTCCTGTTCTACGCAGATTGGCGACGCGCGGATCATCGCGGAACCCGTCGAGACGTTGCTGCTGCAGCGTGGCGAGGGTGGCGATGCGGTCGCGCACCGGCTCTTCGCGCCAGATGGCGAGA
This sequence comes from Pseudomonadota bacterium, assembly GCA_023427355.1. Taxonomy (GTDB): domain Bacteria; phylum Pseudomonadota; class Alphaproteobacteria; order Micropepsales; family Micropepsaceae; genus Rhizomicrobium. Next base: position 4,384 of record JAEZBK010000266.1, on the reverse strand, counting down.
TTTTCACAGGCGGCGGCACAGGCGATGGGGGTGGCGGTGTAGGAACTGGAATGGAAGAAGGTCTTGCGCCGGTCTTCGGAGCAATGCGCGTCGAAGATGGCGGCGGTGGCCAGCGTGACGGCCAGCGGCATGGCCCCGCCGGTCAGGCCCTTGGCCAGGCACAGAAGGTCGGGCGTGATGCCCGCCTGTTCGCAGGCGAACAGCGTGCCGGTGCGGCCGAAGCCGGTCAGCACCTCGTCGGCGATGAAAAGCGTGCCGTGCTTTTCGCAGATGCGCTTCATGGCGCGCAGGATGTCGGGGCCGTACATCAGCATGCCCCCTGCCCCCAGCAGCAGCGGCTCGACGATCAGGGCGGCCGCGCCCGGCGCTTCGCGTTCCAGCGCAGCCAGCGTGGCGGCCGGATCGACGGGAAATGGCAGCCGCGCCACGTCGAACAGCAGCGGCGCATAGGCGGCGTTGAAGACGCCGCGTTCGCCCGCCGCCATCGTGCCGATGGTGTCGCCATGATAGGCATGGTCGAGCGCGATGATTTTCGTGCGGGCCTTGCCGCTGTTATGCCAGAAACCCAGCGCCATCTTCAGCGCCACTTCGACGGCGGTGGAGCCGCTGTCGGAATAGAAGACATGGCCCAGCCCGTTGGGGGCGATGCGGATGAGTTCGGCGGCCAGATCCTCGGCAGGCTGGTGGGTGGAGCCCGCGAAGATCACCTGGTCCAGTTTTTCGGTCTGGGCGCGGATCGCCGCCATGATGCGGGGATGATTGTGCCCATGCGTCGTCACCCACCAGGAGGAGATGCCGTCCAGGATGCGCCGTCCGTCTTCGAGAATGAGGGTGGCGGCCTGGCCGCGCGCCACCTTCAGCGGTGCAGGCGCGATGGCGTGCTGGGTGAAGGGGTGCCAGACTTTTGAACGGGAGGCGGGGCTCACGCGAAATCCTTCAGGTCGAAATGCGCGGCGAAGGCGGCGGCGAGCGTGCCGCGATCCAGGACCGCCAGGCGCGGCAGGCGGCCCAGGCGCCTGCCGCCGGAGATTTCGGTGATGATGGTTTCGCTTTCCCGGTTTTCGTCGCCGATGAAGGCGATGCCGGTGAGCGGTATGTTCCGTGCACGGATCGCTTCCACCGACAGCAGGGTGTGGTTGATCGTGCCCAGCGTGGTCCGGGCGCACAGCACCATCGGCAGGCCCCAGCGTGCGAAGACATCGAGGGCCAGCACGGTGCGGGTGAGCGGCACCAGCAACCCGCCCACGCCTTCGATGACCAGGGGACCGTCCGGCGGCGTCAGCGCAGCGGGGTCGATGGTGATGCCCTCCTGCGCCGCCGCCTGGTGTGGCGAGGCGGGCAGCTTGAGGCGATAGCGTTCGGGCAGGACGGTGGCGCCCAGCCGCGCGGCGGTCTGGCTGTCGCTGGCCGGTTCGCAGCCGGCCTGTACCGGTTTCCAGTAGGGCGTCCCCGACGCGGCAGCGAGCGCGGCGGCGAAGACCGTCTTGCCGATATCGGTATCGGTGCCGCCGACAACCAGCCTCATGCGCGGGCCATCTGCGCGGCGAGATGGGCGAAGACCGCATCGAGATCGGACGGCGTGACATGCGTGGTCAGCATCAGGCGCAGCCGCGCCGTGCCTTCGGGCACGGTGGGCGGCCGGATGGCGCGGATGTCGAAGCCCGCCTCCTGCAGCGCGGACGCAAAGGCCATGGCGCGGGCATCGGCGCCCAGGATGATGGGCTGGATCGGCGATGCGCTGGCGGCCCAAGGCGTGTCGCGCAAACGGGCCTGCGCATGGGCGACCAGCGCCACCAGCTGCGCGCGCTGCGGATCGGCGGCGGCGCACAGGGTCAGCGCCGCGCGCACCACCGCCGCCATCAGGGGCGATGGCGCGGTGGAATAGATGAAGGCGGGCGCGCGGTTGACCAGATAATCCTTGTAGACCTGCGCACAGGTGACGAGGCCGCCCGATGCGCCCAGCGCCTTGCCGCAGGTGTGGAGCGTGATGATGTTGTCGCGGCCCTCGAAGGCGGCGGCCAGGCCGCGGCCCTGCGGACCATAGACGCCGGTGGCATGGGCTTCATCCAGCACCAGCATCGAGTCCGTTTCGCCGGCCAGCGCCACCAGATCGGCGAGCGGGGCCCGGTCGCCATCCATGGAATAGAGTGTCTCCACCGCGATCCAGGCCCTGCCCGTTCCGCCCTTGCCCCGCCAGGCCTTGATGGCGTCGGCGATGGCGGTGACATCGTTGTGCGGGACCGCCACCACGGGCACGCGCGATGGATCGAGGCCATCGCGGATGGAGGCGTGGATCAGCGCGTCATGGATGATGATGTCCTCGCGGCGCGGCAGGGCGGCGATCAGCGCGGCGTTGGCGGCGAAGCCGGTGGGAAAATACAGCGCGGCCTGCGCGCCGAAAAAGGCGGCGGCATCCGCCTCCAGCGCCTCATGTTCATGATGGTTGCCGCGCAGCAGGCGCGCGCCGCCCGCGCCCAGCGGCACGCCGCGGTCCAGCGCCGCCTGTGCGGCATCGCGCAAGGCTTCGCTCTGGGCCAGGCCGATATAGTCATTGCTGGTGAAATCCAGCCCGGCGGCGGGAGCAAGACGCCTGAGCCGCGCCTTGCGGGCCAGCGCCGCAAGCGCGGTGTGATGCGGCTTCATGGGGCGATCCATTCCACAGGGGCTTTTAAAGGGCAAGCCAAACTCTATAGTCCGGCGCCATGACTTTATCTCCCCAGATGGCGCGGCTGTTCGAGGACGCGCAGGACCTGCACCAGGCCGGGCGCCTGGCCGACGCCAAGGCGCGCTATGACCGCATCCTGGCGACGGATCCGCGCCATGGGCCGGCGCTGCACATGATGGGGCTGATGGCGCACCAGGTGGGGCAGGATGACGTGGCGGTGGATCTGCTGACGCGCGCGGCGCAGTTCGATCCCGGTTCGGCGGCGCTGCATTCCAACCTGGCGCTGGCGTTGCGCGGGCTGGGGCGCAATGCCGAAGCGGTGGCGAGCCTGCGCCGGGCGCTGGCGCTGAAGCCGGACAGCGCCGAGGCGCACAACAACCTGGGCAACGCGCAGATGGAACAGGGCCAGGTGAAGGCCGCGACCGCGAGCTTCCGCCGCGCGGTCGAACTCAATCCGGCGCTGGCCGCGGCGCAGGCCAACCTGGGCGACGCGCTGTGGAGCCAGGGCCTGCTGGCGGAGGCGGCGGCGTGTCACCAGCGCGTGCTGGCGCTGCTGCCCGGTGACGCCGATACGCTCAAGAGCCTCGCCATGCTGTCGCTGGCGCAGGGCGATGCGTCGGCGGCGATGGCGCATGTGACGCAGGCGCTGGCGGTGGACGACACGCCGCGCAGCCACCGCATCTTTGCCGACATCATCCAGAATGTGCGCTGGAACGAGGATGATCCGGGCGCGCGGGCGCTGCTGCTGCGCGCGATCAACGGGGCCTGGAGCCGCCCCTGGGTCTTCATGAGCGCCAGCCTGGACCTGATCCGCAAGCGGCGCGCCGCCGGCGGGGCGCTGCAGGACGATGCATTGCTGATGACGCTGTTGCGGCTTTCGCCCAATGGCGACATCGCCCTGGAGGCGGAGCTGGCGGCGGCGCGGCGGCAGATGCTGCTGGCGGGCGGCAGCGACGATGATTTCGCGGTGACGCTGGCGATGCAGTGTTTCCTGAATGAATATATCTGGCCCCTGGCGCCGGACGAAGAAGCCGAAGTGGCGCGGCTGGTGGCCGATCCGTCGGCGCGCAGCCCCGCCCAGCTTGTGGCGCTGGCCTGCTACCTGCCGCTGGGCGCACTGCCCGATGCGGCGGCGCTGACGGCGGACACGCCCGCGCTGGCCTTGCTGCTGGCGCAGCAGCGCGACGAACCTGCGCAGGAAAAGCGCCTGGGCGCGGCCATGCCGCAACTGACGCCGGTGTCGGATGACATCAGCCGCGCGGTGCAGGCGCAGTACGAAGCCAATCCCTATCCGCGTTGGACGCGGCTGCCCGAAGTGATCGCACCCGCAAAGCTGGGCGTGTTCCTGGCCAGCCGCTTTGCCTTCATGGCCGAGCGCGTGACGGCCCTGCCCGATGCGCCCAGCCTGCTGGTGGCGGGCTGCGGCACCGGCCAGTCGGTGATCGAACTGGCGCGCGGCTTCCAGTGGGGCGCGATCACGGCGGTGGATTTGAGCCGCGCCAGCCTGGGCCATGCCGCGCGCAAGGCCCAGGAGATGGGCGTCACCGGCATCGCCTTCGGCCAGGCCGACATCCTGAACATCGCGGCGCTGGGCCAGACGTTCGACGTGATCGAATGTTCGGGCGTGCTGCATCACATGGCCGATCCCTTTTCCGGATGGAAAGCGCTGCTGTCGGTGCTGAAGCCGGGCGGGCTGATGCAGGTGGCGCTTTACAGCGC
>JAEZBK010000233.1 GCA_023427355.1 Pseudomonadota bacterium | reverse complement strand
GGCGTGAGGTTTTCATAGTTTCCGGCGATGCACGCCACGTCGCGGCCGATGGCGCCCAGCAGGTCGTTGTCGCTGATGCCGCCCTGGGTGCGCGGCGGCGTGATGGCGTCGGGCCGCTGGATGACTTCGGGCAGGACCATGACTTCGGGCGGCACGCCGGAAGGCGATTCCGGCACGGTCAGCGGGACTTCCGGGGCGGGCCCGCGGTCGGCGATGCCCGGAAGCGTGAAGACCACTTCCGTGCCCCCCGATTCCAGCGGCAGGAGGGATTTCCAGCCTTCGGAGAAAATCAGCAGGTTGGCCAGCAGCAGATGCACGATGCCGACCGCGATCCAGCTTGCCGCCTTGCGCTGGGGCGCGACCGCACGGCTGGGCCGGGCGGCGAACAGGGGGACGTCGGACAGCTTCTCGATGCTCAAGGCTTTTCCTGGTCGCGGGGCCGGGCGCGTTGCCCGCGCCGCAATCTAGCGTCTGGCGCTTCCTGCCACAAAAGACCGCGCTTGTAACGCAAGAGACGGAAAAAGCTGAGATTTCCGTGAAAATCAGCGCCCGCCCTGGGCATCCTCGGCCAGGTTCGAGAAGCGGGTGAACTGGCCCTCGAACATCAGGTCGATGGAGCGGGTGGCGCCGTGGCGGTGCTTTTCCACCATCACCTCGGCGCGGTTGGTGGCCCGATCCAGCTTTTCCATCCATTTGGCATGGTCGGGGGTGCCGGCCTCGGGCTCGCGCGACTTCAGGTAGTATTCCTCGCGGTACACAAACATCACCACGTCGGCGTCCTGTTCGATGGAGCCGGATTCGCGCAGGTCCGACAGGACCGGGCGCTTGTCGTCGCGCGCATCCACACCGCGCGAGAGCTGCGACAGGGCGAGCACGGGAATATCCAGTTCCTTGGCCAGGGTCTTGAGGCCCTTGGTGACTTCGGTGATCTCCTGCACCCGGTTCTCATGGTTGCGGCTGGGCGCCACCAGTTGCAGATAATCGATGATGATCAGGCCGATATTCTTCTCGCGCTTCATGCGCCGGGCGCGCGCCGCGATCTGGGCGATGGAGATGCCGCCGGTATCGTCGATATAGAGCGGCAGGGTGGAAAGCTCCTGCATGGTCAGGACGAATTTTTCCCACTCCGTATCGGTCATCTTGCCGTTGCGGATCTTCCAGACTTCCAGTTCGCACTGTTCGGACAGGATACGGCCGGACAATTGTTGCGCCGCCATTTCCAGGGAGAAGAACAGCACCGGCGCGCCGGAGGGATATTCCGCGCCTGCCTCCACGTCGCGGATATATTGCCGGGCCGCATGGAAGGCCATGTTGGTGCCCAGCGCGGTCTTGCCCATGCCGGGACGCCCCGCCAGGATCAGCAGGTCGGAGGGCTGCAGGCCGCCCAGAAGATTGTCGATCTCGATGAAGCCGCTGGTGACGCCGGAAATACGGCCGCCGCGCGCCTGCGCCTTGGTCGCCAGTTCCACCGTCTTCTGCATGGCGAGGTGGAAATCGAGCGCGCCTTCGCCATACTTGTTGTTCTCGGCGACGGCGTAGAGCGCCTTTTCCGCCTCTTCGATCTGCGCCTTGGACGTCTTGTCCAGCGGTGCTTCATAGGCGGTGTTGACGATATCCTCGCCGATGCGGATCAGGCTGCGGCGGATGCCCAGATCCCGCAGGATGTTGGCATAGTCGCGGACATTGGGAATGGCGGGCGCAGCGGCCCGCAGGGCGTCGAAATAGGCCTGTCCGCCCACCTCGATCACGCCGGGATCGGCCTTGAGCGCCGCATGCAGCGTCAGCGGGGTAGCGACCACGCCGCCGCGCTCGATCATGCCCGACAGGGTCTCGTAGATCCGGCCATGCAGGGGATCGTAGAAATCCTCGGCCTTGAGGAAGCCGGAGACGCGCTCCAGGGCGCGGTTGTCCTGCAGGATGGAACCCAGCAGCGCCTGCTCGACATCGATGTCGTAGGGGACGTGGCGGTAGGCTTCGTGTTCCATGAGACTCTTTACGGGACTTTCCGCACCGGCGCGGGCAGGCAATCAACAGAGGGCGGCGGGTGCCGACAAGCCCCTTTGGATATCACCCACAGACGCGAAAAACTGTCTCTAAGTCTTGTGGGTGTCCTGCGGCGCCCTACCATGGCGTTCACATCTTACCATCGCGATGCCGCTTGCATCAGGTGCAAACTGCTGTTCCGGGATTCTATCCCAGCGCCGCGATAATTCCCTGTGCTGCGGCGGGATTGCGCGCCTTGGCGCCGGAAATCACGAACAGGAAAACATCGCGCTTTTTGCTGGGCGCAGGGGGCGCCAGCAGGTCCAGCGCCGGAGCCTCGCCTTCCTGCCATTTTTTCGCGCGTTCCGCCCATGCCGCCAGCATGGCCTTGGGATAGCCGGCCTTTTCGCGCTCCTGCGTTCCCATCAGCCGGGCATAGACGAAATCGGCCGTCACATCGGGGATGGTGGGAAATTCGCTGTCGGCGGCAAAGACGATCGCCACGCCTTTGCGGCGGCACATCTGCACAAAGCGCGCATCGCGAAAGCTGTCATGGCGCACTTCCACGGCATGGCGCAGGGCGCGGCCATCGACCTTTTCCGGCAACAGGTCGAGAAAGGCCGCAAAATCGGCCTCGTCGAATTTCTTGGTCGCCATGAACTGCCAGTTGATCGGCCCCAGCTTGTCCTTCAATTCGGTGATGCCGCTGTCCACGAAACGGGAGATGGAATCGCCGGCCTCTGCCAATACGCGGCGATTGGTGGCGAAGCGCGGCCCCTTGAGGGTGAAGACGAAGCCAGCCGGCGTTTCGTCATGCCAGCGGGCGAAACTTTCCGGTTTCTGGGAACCGTAATAGGTGCCGTTGATCTCGATCGCGGTAAGCGCGCGGGACGCAAACTCCAGCTCGCGCCTCTGCGGGAGGCCCTTGGGGTAGAAATTATCGCGCCACTCCGGGAAGACCCAGCCGCCGACACCGACATACACGGCCATCAGCCGAAAGCCTTTTCGTAGATTTCGGGTTTGAAGCCGACAGTGATCCGGCCCTTCTTGTCCACCACCGGGCGCTTGATCATCGAAGGCTGGGCCAGCATCAGGGCGATGGCCTTCTTTTCGTCAAGTCCTTGCCTGCTGTCATCCGGCAGCTTCTTGAAGGTCAGCCCGGCGCGGTTGAGCAGCGTTTCCCATCCCACCTGCCTGGCCCAGCCTTCCAGCATCGCCTTGTCGATCCCGGCCTTCTTGTAATCATGGAAGACATAGGCGACGCCGGCCTGTTCCAGCCAGGTGCGCGCCTTCTTGACCGTGTCGCAATTGGGTATTCCATACATCGTGATCATGGCGCCGACCTTGGCATATTTTCCGGCTTTGCGTTAGCGTCACCCCATGGCGGGGGAGCACAAGACCGAGAGCGCGGCGCAGAGCGGTCACTGGACCTTCGCGCAACGCGTGCGGGGCGTGGCGGGCGCCTGCGCCGGCAATCTGGTCGAGTGGTTCGACTTCTACGTTTATTCCTTCACGTCCATCTATTTTGCCGCGGCCTTCTTCCCCGCGGGCGACCAGGTCACGCAATTGCTGGCTGCGGCGGTCGTTTTTTCCGTCGGCTTCTTAATGCGGCCCCTGGGGGGATGGCTGTTAGGCCGCCTGGCCGCCCGG
>JAEZBK010000218.1 GCA_023427355.1 Pseudomonadota bacterium | reverse complement strand
GTGCAAGGCTTCTATGATGGTCTGGTGGCCCAGATGAAGAAGGGCGGTCCGGCCAAGGCCCGCTACGACATGCTCAAGCCCGCGGTGGAAAAGGCCTTCGACCTGGAAGGCATGACAGCCGTGGCAGTGGGGCCGACCTGGTCATCCATTCCCGCCGCGGACCAGAAGGCGCTGGTCGCCGCGTTCGAACGCATGACGGTCGCCCAATATGTCGGCAACTTCAATTCCTTCGGCGGCGAGAGCTTCACCGTGGATCCGGCGGTGGTGCCGCGTGGCGCCGAAAAGCTGGTGCGCAGTACGCTGCTGACCGGCTCCAAGGAGAAGATCCCCTTCAATTATCGCATGCGTCAGGTGAATGGCGCGTGGAAGGTGTTCGACATCTTCCTGAACGGCAATATCAGCCAGATGGCGCAGAAGCGCAGCGACTTCGCTGCCACGCTCGCCTCGGGCGGTCCCAAGGGACTTGCCCAGCGCATCAACGCGCTGGCAGATCAACAGCTCGGCTAGCCAGCACAACTCTCGGCAGTTCCAGACGTCCCGAACCCGTTCAAGCCAGCGAAGGGCGGAGGGATTCAAAAACTAAAATCTGGACGCTCACGTCTAGTGAATGAGCGCTGTATCCACACGCTCTTTCTCCGGCGGCGGTGGGCCCAGCAGGGCTGGCGTCAGGAACAGTGTCGTCGCCAGCGTCCAGAACAGCGAGATCAGCAGCAGCTCGCCCATGCTCGACGTGCCCGGATGGATGGACAGCCATAACGGTCCAAAGCCCGTCGCGGTGGTCGCGGCGCTGAAGATGATGGCGCGGGTCAGGCTGGACTGGAGCAGGTGCTTGGCGCCTGCACGCCAGGCCACCACGAAATAGATGTTGAACGCCACCCCAATCCCCATGAGCAGGGGCAGTGCGATGATGTTGGCGAAGTTCAGCTTCTGGCCGATCGCCACACAGGTCGCCAGCGTCAGGAGCCCGGTCAGCACCAGCGGCAACAGCGTCATCAACACATCGAACACGCGGCGCAGGGTGATGAACAGCAGGATGATGATGGCGACGAAGGACAGGATGCCCGCCTGCAGGAAGGCGCCCACGATGGTGCGTCCCGATTCATAGATCGAGATCGGCGCCCCGGTCGCGCCCGGCGCAACGGCGCGAACCGCGTTGGTGAATGCCAGCACCACCTCCGGCGCGTTGCTCGTGTCGCGCGGCGTGGCCTGGATGCGCGCCGTCCCGTCGGGGGCCACCCAGTCGCGCCGCATTTCGGCGGGCATGCTTTCCACCGTGACTTCCTGCGCGGTCAGCGACATGGCGACCTGGTCCAGCATGGTCTTCAGGCCCGGCACCAATGCCGCGGGGGCGCGGGCGCGGGCAGGGGGGCCGGCCTTCACCACCGCATCCAGCGCGGCGGCCAGGCGGCGCGCATTCTGCGCCGGCGCATCGTTGCCGGTGGCGGCGGCGCGCAGGCCTGCCGCCGTTTTGGCAAGGCTGGCGACGATCGCGCTGTCGCCGGGCGGCTCCATCACTTCAAATGGCGCAATGGTGACGCCCAGCAAATTGTTGGCGTCGGAAATCAGCGCCAGCTTCTGCGCCTGGTTCTCGGGAATGAAGCTGGTCAGGGTGATGACCTGGCCCACTTCCGGCAGCTTGCCCACGCGCTGTGCCAGCGCGTTGGCCGCATCCAGCGAAGGGGCGGCGATATCTATGGTGTTGGGCGAAGTGATGGGCGACGCCATCAGGTCGCGCAGTGTCGCCACAGACTCCACCTTGGCGCTGCGCAGGTTCAGCGGATCGGAGTCGAAGCTGACCAGGAACATCATCCCGGCACAGACCAGCCCCAGCACGCCCGCGCCGATCACGATCGGCCGGCGATGCTGCGTGACGAACAGATCGGCGGGCTTCATCCAGGTGAAGCCTACCTCGCGTCCCTCGGCGCGCGGACGCAGCAGCTTGATCAGCGCCGGCAGCAGGGTGATGGACAGCAGGAAAGCCACCACCATGCCCAGGCCTGCGACCATGCCCAGCTCGGCCACGCCGGTATAGGTGGTGGGCAGGAACGAGAAGAATCCCGCCGCCGTCGCGCCTGCGGCCAGCGCCAGGGGCGCGCCCAGCGCCTTGCCGGTGCAGGACAGGGCATGGTCGAGCTCGCGCGCATGCAACCGCTCATGGCGATAACGCACGGCGAACTGGATGCCGAAATCCACGCCAAGGCCGACGAACAGCGCGATGAAGGCGATGGAGATGATGTTGAAAACCCCCACCACCAGCAATCCGCCCGCCATGGTGATGATCAGTCCGGCGAACAGCGTGATCAAAACGCCCACGATCAGGCGCACCGATTTCAGCGCCAGCCACAGCAGCAACAGCACGCCGAACAGGGTCGCCGCCGCCATCAGTTCGGCGTCATGGGCCAAGGTGGCGAACTCTTCGTCCGACATCGGGACATCGCCTGTCAGGCGCACCGTGACGCCATGTTCCGGATCGATCGCCATCTCGCGGGCAGCGGCGCGGATCGCCGCACTGGCGCGTTCGCCCGGCTGCAATGCGCTGAAGTCCAGCACCGGCTGCACCGCGATGAAGCGGCGCAGTTCCTCCGGCCGCGGCGCGGCCCCGGTGAACAGCGCGCGCCAGGACAGGTAGTTCACCTGCCCCTTGGCGGCATCCTCGAACACCGGGGCCAGGCCCCGCATCGGCGCATCCATGTCGGCCAGGCTCGCCTGGCCCTCGCGCACGCCCAGCAGCACGGAGTCCAGGCTCCCCATCAGCCCGCGCAGGGACGGGTCGGATGCCAGCGGTCCCAGGAAGGGTTGCGCCCGGATCAGTTGTGCCGTGGTGTCGGCCACCTCCTTCTCGGACAGGAAGAGCAGGCCGTTCTGGTTGAAGAAGGCGCCGCCATCGGGCCGCCGCACAGTCTGGAACAGGCCGGGATTGCCCCGCAGCTTTTCGGTAAGCCGCGCCGCCGCCGATTCCGCCAGCTCCGGCGTCTTGCCGTCCAGCACCACCAGGATCAGGTTGGTGTTCTGCGGGAAGGTGGCGTCGAACTGCGCCTGCCGCATCCGCCACGCCACGTCGGTGGTGATGAGCTTGGACGAATCCGTGTTCATCGCAAAATTGCCCGCCACATGGGTCAGGGCGGCGGCGGATAGCGCCGCACACAACACCACAACGGCGATGGCGTGGCGGCAGCAAAGGGCGACGATGCGCTGGACGATGGACATGGTGGGGACAACGCGAAAGGACGGCGGGCCGTCTTTATCGCCGGGTTCGCGGTATCTGTCTATGAATCAAACGGTTGCCGCGGAAAAGCCCTATTCACGGCAAGGCTCAGAAGTCCGGGAGTTCCGCAGTCATCACCGCCTTCTGCTCGATCAGTTGCGTCCGGCGCTGGAGATAACGTGACCGCATGGTGGCGTAATAATCCACCGAGTTGCGCTCGATCTCGCGATAGGCCTCGATGTTGCGCGAACGGCTGTCCACCGTGCCCAGCACATTGCGGAACAGGCCGACATAGGCGCGGCCTTCATAGCGGCCCACATAGCGCAGGGGTGAGAAGAAGCCGTCCACATACGACCCGGCCAGGTCGCGCAACGCCGAGGAGCCGCCCAGCGGCAGCACCAGGTATGGGCCTTCCGGCACACCATAGGTTCCCAGCGTCAGGCCCATGTCGCGGCTGCGATGGGGCATGTCCCAATCCGTCGCCACGTCGAACAGGCCGGCGACCCCGATGGTGGTGTTGACCAGGAAGCGGCCCGCCGCTTCGCCGGCATAGGTCAATTCGCCCTGCAGCAGGTAATTGGCCGCCGTCACCGGCCCGCCCAGGTTGCTCAGCACATTGCGCACGCGAACACGCACCGGGTCCGGCACGGTCTCGGCATAATAGGTGGCGGCGGGCAGGGCGGCGTTGCGGTCCAGCCGCTGGTTCAGGTCGAACACAAACCGGTTCATGCCCTCCAATGGATCATAGGGCGTATCGGGCGTACTGGCGCAGCCGGAAAGGCCGACGCCCAGCAGCATCACAACGGTTACGGAAAACGCCTTGAAAGCACGGTTTTTCATGTCCCCCACTCGCCTCTCCGCTTTTGCGGATTGATCAGCGAGCCCCCAGTCCCGCCATGACTATAGCGTGGGCCTCCCATTGAGTCTCAGGGAAGTGACCGGGATATTTACGCTAACAGCAGATTTTCCCCCGCTTGGCGCTGCCGCATTTTTCGGCGTATGTGTGGGGCGCACCGACCAAAGAGCACCCCGTGAGCGACCCGGAACTGCTGCGACTGCGAAACAGCATTGATAATCTTGATGCCGCACTGATCCACCTGTTGGCGGAACGCTTCAAATGCACCCAAGCGGTGGGAGTTTATAAGGCAGCTCATGATCTGCCTGCCGCCGATCCGGCGCGTGAGCAGGCCCAGATCTCCCGTCTGCGTCAGCTTGCGGCAGATGCGAAGCTCGATCCCGATTTCGCCGAGAAGTTCTTCAACTTCGTGGTGACAGAAGTCATCCGCCACCACGAAGCGATCCGCGCCAAGTCTTAGCGTGGTGTCATGGCCTGCGCATGCGAGGCTGGGTCGCCAGGGCTGTTTGTGAGCCCGGCCTAGAACGTCAGGGCGCGCGCCATTTTCACGGCCGGCAATTTCCCGATCCGGTCCAGCAGCGCCGCGTCCAACCGGCCATCCACCTCCACCAGGCAGATCGCATCCTGCCCCGGCGCACTGCGGCCCAACGTGAAGTTGGCGATATTGACCCCGGCATCGCCCAAAAGCGTGCCCAGCCGTCCGATGAACCCCGGCTTGTCCTCGTTCACCACATAAAGCATGTGCGCCGCGAACTCCGCATCCAGGTCGATGTCCTTGATCTGGATCAGGCGCGGCCGACCATCCGAGAACACGGTGCCTGCCACGCGCCGCGTCGTCTCGGTGCCATCGGCATCGGTCATGGTGACGATGAGCTTGATGAAGCCGTCATATATTCCCGTCGCATCGCGGCGGGTCTCGCTTATCTGGATGCCGCGATCCTTCGCCACCACCGGCGCATTGACCATGTTCACCCCGGTGAGCATGGGGGCCAGCAGCCCCGCGATCGCCGCCTGCGTCATGGCCTTCATGTTCAGCCCCGTGGGCGTGCCTTCATAGACGATTTCCACGCCCTTCAGGCTGGTGCCGGTCAACTGGCCCGCGAAAGAGCCCAGCTTTTCGGCCAGCGCGATCCAGGGCTTCACCTTTACCGCCTCGGCGGCGCTGATGGACGGCATGTTGAGGGCGTTCACCACCGCGCCGGTCAGAAGGTAATCGCTGATCTGCTCGGCCACCTGCAGCGCCACGTTCTCCTGTGCCTCGTTGGTCGAGGCCCCCAGGTGCGGCGTTGCGATCAGCTTGTCGCTCCCGAACAGCACATGCTCCTTCGCCGGTTCGGTCTCGAACACGTCCAGCGCCGCCCCCGCGACATGGCCGTTGTCCAGGGCCGCCTTCAACGCCAGTTCGTCCACCAGCCCGCCGCGCGCACAATTGATGATCCGCACGCCTTTCTTGGTTTTGGCGATGGCGTCGGCCGACAGGATGTTCCTGGTCTCCGCCATCAGCGGCACATGCAGGGTGATGAAGTCGGCCCGTGCCAGAAGCTCGTTCAGCTCGACCTTCTCCACGCCCATCTCCACGGCGCGTTCGGGAGACAGATACGGATCGAACGCCACCACCCGCATCTTCAGGCCACGGGCGCGGTCGGCGACGATACTGCCGATATTGCCGGCGCCGACCAGGCCCAGCACCTTGCCGGTGATTTCCACGCCCATGAAGCGGATCTTCTCCCACTTGCCGGCCTGGGGCGAGGCGTTGGCGGCCGGCAGTTCGCGCGCCAGCGCCAGCATCAGCGAGATGGCGTGCTCGGCGGTGGTGATGGAGTTGCCGAAGGGTGTGTTCATCACGATCACGCCCGCGGCGGTGGCGGCCGGAATGTCCACATTGTCCACGCCAATCCCGGCGCGGCCCACCACCTTCAGCTTCTTCGCCGCCGCAAGGACCTCCTTGGTCACCTTGGTGGCCGACCGGATCGCCAGTCCGTCATACTCGCCAATGCAGGCGAGCAATTCCTCCTTGGTCATGCCGGGCTTGTTGTCCACGGCCACGCCGCGCTCCTGGAAGATGGCAATGGCGGCGGGCGACAGCTTGTCTGCGATAAGAACCTTGGGGCTCATGAAAATCTCCATGGGATGGATGACTGTTCTTCCCCGCATGCGGGGAAGTCCGCGTGTCGGGGCGGGGTGGGGTGTTCAGCTGCGGACCTGCGACCAGGCCCAGTCGAGCCAGGGCGTCAGCGCTTCCAGGTCGGAAGCCTCCACGGTGGCGCCGCACCAGATGCGCAGGCCCGGCGGCGCGGAGCGATAGCCCGCGATGTCAAAGGCCACGCCTTCCTTGTCCAGAAGGCTGGTCAGCTTCTTCAGTTTTTCCTGCTGCGCATCCTCGGGCAGCGCCGTGAAGGCGGGATCGGTGACGCGGATGCAGACGCTGGTGTTGGAGCGGATGGCCGCGTCCTTGGCCAGGAAGCCCGCCCAATCGCTCTTGGCAATCCATTGTTCCAGCACGGCAAGATTGGCGTTGGAACGGCCGATCAGGCCGGTCAGTCCGCCCACGCTTTGCGCCCAGGTTAGGGCATCGAGATAGTCTTCCACCGCCACCATCGACGGGGTGTTGATGGTCTCGCCCTCGAAAATGCCCTCGACGATCTTGCCGCCCTTGGTCAGGCGGAAAATCTTGGGCATGGGCCAGGCCGGCACATGGCTTTCCAGCCGGGCCACTGCGCGCGGCGACAAAATGAGCATGCCGTGCGCGGCTTCGCCGCCCAGCACCTTCTGCCAACTGAACGTCACGACGTCGAGCTTGTCCCAGGGCAGTTCCATCGCAAAGGCCGCGCTGGTGGCGTCGCAAATGGTCAGGCCGCGACGATCCGCCGGGATCCAGTCGCCGCCCCGCACCTTCACGCCGCTGGTCGTGCCGTTCCACACGAACACCGCGTCATGATCCGGATTGTACTGTGTCATGTCGGGCAGCTCGCCATAGGGCGCCTTCAGCACCCGCGCATCGGCGATGCGCAACTGTTTCACCGCATCCGTCACCCAATCCTCGGAAAAACTCTCCCAGGCGAACAGATCCACCGGTCGCGCACCCAGAAGAGACCACAGAGCGATTTCCACCGCGCCGGTATCGGAGGCCGGCACGATGGCGCAGCGATAATCGGCGGGCACGCCCAGCAGCGCCTTGGTGCGCGCAATGGCGTCCTTCAGCTTGGCCTTGCCGGGCTTGGAGCGGTGGGAGCGTCCCACCAATGCGTCTTTGAGGGCTTCGGGAGTCCATCCGGGGCGCTTGGCGCAGGGCCCGGAGGAAAAGAAAGGCCGCGCGGGACGCGCAGCCGGCTTGGCATGCACAGTATCAGTCATGGTCATTCCTTCCAGAATGATAGCGCCTCGTTGGGGAGGCGTGGCCCGCATCCGGTATAGGCGCATGCCCGCGGCATCGTCAACGCATGGCGGCATGGCAACCGCTGCAACACTCCGCGCGTTTCCTTGACCGACGCCACAACCCCCATGGAATAAACATGGCCAGCTCAGGCACTTCCGGTTCTGCAAACAGTTCCAGCGACACGGCCAAAAACATGCCGGAACTCGGCCTGCCGCTGGATGTCGTGGGATTCATCATCCTCAAGGCGCGCGAATATGACGTGAAGGTGGCCGACAGCGATCCCGACTCTGCGTCCAATCCCGCCGATGACGGCCAGACCGATGTGCTGGAAGACAAGGCCGATGATCCGGTGCGCGAAGAGCTGCTGGGCGCCATCAATGGCCTGCGCCACGATCAGCAGATAAGGCTGGTGGCGTTGGCCTGGCTGGGACGCGGCACCTTCGACACGGATGAATGGCATGAAGCCGTTCAGACCGCCCGCGACGAACACAACAATCGCACGGGTGAATAT
>JAEZBK010000173.1 GCA_023427355.1 Pseudomonadota bacterium | reverse complement strand
CTCCAGGATGGTGACCACGCCCGACGCATCGTCGGCGGCGCCGGGGCCACGCGGCACCGAATCCGTATGGGCCATCAGCAGGGTTTCAGGATTGCCCGCGCTGGCGCCCGGCACCACCACGGCGCGGATATTGTTGACGGTGAGACAGCGGCGCTGGCCGCGCCAGGTGTAGCAGCTTTCCTCGGTCACCACCGTGTGCGGCACGTCCAGGCGGGTCAGTTCGGCCTGCAGGCGGGCGCGGAAGGCAGCGGCGGCGGGCGAACCGGCCGGGCGCGGGCTCTGGTCGCCCAGGAGCGTGGCCAGCAGCGCATCGGCACGGGCCGCGGAATATTCCGTGGGCGGAGCATCAACCGGCCGCGGGCGCGGGGATGCCGATCCGTACACGGACAAAACCCAGATGCCCGCCGCGACAAGCCCCAGAATCCAGATTCGTCCCGTCCCCATGCGGGGCAAGCTAACCGGCGCCGGGGAACCGTCAACCCGTGAAAAACTTGATTTTTCGGGGAATCTTCCTTATGTGCCCCCGGACAAACCCCGGCCATATGGGCAGCGGGGATATGCGGGCGTCGAGCGAACGCCCTATTTCAGGAGCGTTCTTGACCAGTGACACGACCTCCGGCACGGACGCCGGAACCCTCGAAGTACTTGAAAACCCGGCATCTTCGCCGCCTGCGCCCACCGAGGCCCTGCCCCTTTTCGATGCGTTGGGGCTTTCCCCCGACATCCTCAAGGCGGTGACCGACAGCGGTTACACGACGCCCACGCCGATCCAGGCGCGGACCATTCCGCTGGCGTTGCAGCGCCGCGACGTGATCGGCATCGCCCAGACCGGCACCGGCAAGACCGCCAGCTTCACCCTGCCCATGATCGAGATGCTGGCCAAGGGCCGTGCCAAGGCGCGCATGCCCCGCGCGCTGGTGCTGGAGCCGACGCGCGAGCTGGCCGACCAGGTGTCGGAGAGCTTCGACAAATACGCCAAATACACCAAGCTGACCCATGCCCTGTTGATCGGCGGCACGGCGATGGACGAGCAGATCAAGAAACTGGATCGCGGCGTGGACGTGCTGATCGCCACGCCCGGCCGCCTGATGGACCATTTCGAACGCGGACGCCTGTTGCTGTCCCAGGTCAACATCCTGGTGATCGACGAAGCCGACCGCATGCTGGACATGGGCTTCATTCCGGACGTCGAGGAAATCTGCAAGAAGCTGCCCTTCACGCGGCAGACGCTTTTCTATTCCGCCACCATGCCGCCGGAGATCCAGCGGCTGACCGACCAGTTCCTGCACAATCCCGCCCGCATCGAAGTGGCGCGCCCGGCCACCACCGCCACCAACATCACCCAGGAACTGGTGATGATCCCGGCGAATGACTGGGCCAAGCGCGAGGCGCTGCGCCGCCTGATCCGCGAGGCCGAGGCGACACTGAACAACGCCATCGTCTTCTGCAACCGCAAGCGTGACGTGGACGTGGTGGCCAAGAGCCTGACCAAGCACGGGTTCGACGCCTCTCCCATCCATGGCGACCTGGACCAGAGCCTGCGCATGAAGACGCTGGAGAAGTTCCGGGGCGGCGAGCTCAAGATCCTGGTGGCGTCGGATGTGGCGGCCCGTGGCCTGGACGTGCCGTCGGTCAGCCACGTCTTCAACTTCGACGTGCCGATCCATGCCGATGATTATGTCCATCGCATCGGCCGTACCGGCCGCGCCGGGCGCAGCGGCCTGGCCTATATGCTGGCCAGCAAGCGGGACGATAAATATATCGAGGCGATCGAGAAGATCACCGGCCAGAGCCTTTCGCGCCGCGAGATGATGGACATCGAAGTGCGCGAGGATATCCGCCCGCGCCGCGACGGCGACCGTCATGGCAAGGGCGGCCGTGATCGCGGCCGCGGCGGACGCGATGGCAAGCATCGCGATCGCCGCCCGCCGGATGGCAAATATCATGAGCATGTCGCCAGCATGGAGCCCACGCAGGTGAGCGATGCGCCAGTGGAGGCGCAGGCGCCGCAGCCGGTGCGCGAGCCGCGCGAACCCCGCCCCGCGCGGGAGCCGCGTGCGCCCCGCGAACAGCGCGAGCATGGCGAGAAGCGCCCACGCGAGGACAATCGCGAACATCGCAACGAAAAGCGCGAGCATCGCAGCCAGCGCCACCACAATGAGCAGGCGGCAAAGCCCGAAGCGGTGGATCGCAGCCAGCTGCCGGCCTTCCTGCTTCGGCCTGTGCCGGTCAAGAAGCCCGAACCCCAGGGCTGATCCCGCGCCTGCCTGTTTTCCCGGCAGACTTTATCGTTTGCCGGGAAAAATTCCCGGTCCGGGGCCCCGCCGCAAAGGGTTACGGCATGGGCGGCTTAACCCTTTCTTACGCTCCCCCTCCTACGATCAGGCCATCACGCAGCATGGCGTGAACGGGGATTGGAATGCAGAAGCCGGATCGCGAACAGGGGATCGCCAAGAGCGCCATTGCGCTCATGACGGAATGCGGCGTTGCATCCACGCCCGACAATTTCGAACTCTTCTATGCCTATGCCTCGGGCGAGACGCCCGCCATGGCGCAGGTGATGGGTCCGCTGATCGCGGCCCGCAAGCCCTTCACGCCCGAGATGCTGATCGACCTGCGAATGCGCTGTCTTTCCAGCGCCCGCGCCGCACGCGCGATGGATGCCTTTGGCAGCGGGATGCAGGACGTCATCAATGGCGTGCTGGGACGGCTGGAAACGGCCGGACGGCAGACAGCCGATTACCAGGTAGCGCTGTCGGCCGCTTCGGGGGAATTGGGCGCGGACCAGGCTTCGCCGGAAGCGCTGCGCAAGCTGGTGGGCGACCTGCTGGCCGCCACACAGGCGATGGAAGCGCGCACCAAGAGCCTGGAAGGCGAATTGCAACGTTCGTCGCAGCAGGTGCATGACCTGCGCTCCAAGCTGGACAATGTGCGAAAAGAGAGTCTCACCGACCCCCTGACCGGAATCGCCAACCGCAAGGCTTTCGACGAAGCGGTGCGCCAGGCCGTGACGGCGCGCGAACAGGGCGATGAGGCGGTGACGCTGCTGCTGTGCGACATCGATCACTTCAAGACCTTCAACGATACATGGGGCCACCAGACCGGCGACCAGGTGCTGCGCCTGGTGGCGAGTTGCCTCTCGGAGAACGTCAAGGGCCGCGACACGGCGGCGCGCTACGGCGGCGAGGAATTCGCCGTGCTGCTGCGCGGGACCGGCGTGGAGGCGGCGACGCGCGTGGCCGAGCAGATACGCCAGACGGTCGAAACCAAGAAGCTGGTGAAGAAATCCACCGGCGACATCCTGGGCAACATCACCATTTCCATTGGCGTGGCGCAGTTCGGTCCGGGCGAAGAGATGGAGACTGTCCTTCGCCGCGCCGATGCCTGTCTTTATGGCGCCAAGCAGAATGGGAGAAACCTGGTCATCAACCAGGATGACGGCCGCATCGCCACGCTGGAAAGCAGCGCGGCCTGACCGGCCTCAAGCCTTGGCAGGGGTGATCGAGACGCTTTCGCCGCAGCCGCAGGCGGCCGTCTGGTTCGGATTGTTGAAGACGAAGCGCGACCCCATCTTCTCGGTGATGAAGTCCATCTCGGTGCCGATCAGGAACAGGATGGCCTTGGGATCAATGAAGATCTTCACGCCCTTTTCCTCCACCACTTCCTCGAAGGGCCCGGCGTCCTCGGCATAGGCCATGGTG
>JAEZBK010000148.1 GCA_023427355.1 Pseudomonadota bacterium | reverse complement strand
CACCATGGCTGCGCCCATCCGAGAGATCGCGCCATGAAAATCGCTCTGCCGCGGTTGTGAATCTGTACGCCTGACAAGGTTTTAGACATCCACATTCATCCACCGTTCAGCCGCGCGCCGTCATCGTCCCTGGCATTGGGGACAGACAATTTTGAACGGAGCCGTCATGCGCAAATCCCTTCTCACTTTCACCCTCGCCCTTCTGCTGGGCGCAGCAGGCACCACCCTTGTCGCCGCCCAGCCCCAGCGCCCGGCCGCGACCCAGGCCGGTCCCGCTGCCCGTGACACGGTGCGCGCCCAGCGCCCGGCCCCCAGCCCGGAACAGATCGCGCAGCGCCGCGCGCAAATGTGCAAGGACATGAGCGCCCGCGCTGCTGGCCGCCTCGCCTATCTGGAAACGCGACTGGAACTGACACCGGCGCAGCGCGGCGCCTTCAACAAGTGGCGCGATGTCCGCCTGGCCGCCGCCGGCCAGCGCGCGCAAGCCTGCGCCACCGCGCCTGTGCGACAGGGCCGCGGCGCCGCCAACGCGCAGGCCACCCGTCCCAGCCCGGTGGATCGCATGGCGCGGCAGGAGCAGATGCTGCGCCAGCGCCTGGCCACCCTCACCGCCGAACGCCCGGCGCTGGAAGCGCTCTACAACGCGCTCACGCCCGATCAGCGGGCCCGCTTCCAGCCGGATGCCGGCGCGCGTCGCGGCATGGGCCCGGGAATGCGGCAGGGCCAGATGCGGGGCCGTCCCGGCATGATGCAGGGTCGCATGGGCGGCCCGCGTGGCGGCATGATGCGCGGCGCGCCGCGCGGCCCCAATGGCGGCCCGCCGCCCGCGCCGTGATGTCATAAACCAGCAACACACCTGCAACGGGGGACGCCGCAAAAACGGCGTCCCCTTTTTTGTTGCGCCCGCCGCCCCCTTGCCCCACAAGGCGGACATGACCGTACCCGCCACGACCATCGTCCCGCTGGAAAAGCTGCCGCGCTTCACCGCCATCGCCAAGGCGATCGAGGCGATCAAGCCGTCCGAGCCGCTGTATCTCCTGCATCCCGATCGTTTCCAGGCGTCGGCGAAAGCCTTCCTCACCGGCTTTCCGGGCGATGTGCTGTATGCCGTGAAGGCCAATCCGCACCCTTACGCGCTGCAACTGTTGTGGGATGCCGGCATCCGCCATTTCGACACCGCCTCGCTGGGCGAGATCCGTGCGGTGAAGGCGCAGCTTCCCGACGCCATCTGCCACTTCATGGCGCCGGTGCGGCTGGCGGGCCAGGCGCGCGCCGCCTTCGAACAGCATGGCGTTACCGACTTCGTGGTCGATAGCGAAGCCGAGCTGGAAAAGCTCCTGGCCGAAACCGGCGAGCCGAAGAAGATCCGCGTCTTTGTCCGCCTGGTCGCCTCGCTGGGCGGCGCGCTCCTGGAAATGTCCAGCAAGTATGGCTGCCGTCCCGAAGAAGCCGCCAAGCTGCTCCAGCGCGCCAAGGCGGCGGGCGCGCAGCCCTGCCTGACCTTCCATGTCGGCAGCCAGTGCCTCTCGCCCTTCTCCTATGCCCAGGCGATCGAGATCGCCAACCGCACCGCCGCCATGGCCGGGGTGGCGATCCAGGCACTGGATATCGGCGGCGGCTTCCCCACCGCCTATGCCGGGCAGGAGCCACCGCCCTGGCACTGGTATTTCGACATGATCCGCGAATCCTTCGCCAACATGGACGCCAGGGACATCGCCAGGATGTGCGAGCCCGGCCGCGCGCTGGTCGGCCAGGGCATCTCGCTGGTGGCCCAGGTGGTGATGCGCCGCGGCGACCGCCTCTACATGAATGACGGCATTTACGGCAGCTTCGACGAACAGCGCTTCCTGTCGTTTGACGAGGATTATCCCCCCACCGGCTTCACGCTCGACGCCAAGGGCAAGGCCAGGGAACTGACGGGCGAGAAGCGGCCCTTCCGCGCCTATGGCCCCACCTGCGACAGCGCCGACGTGCTGCCGCGCCCGGTGATGCTGCCCGACAGCGTCAAGGATGGCGATTACATCGTCTTCGGCGCCATGGGCGCCTACACCGTGTCGTCGCGCTCGAACTTCAACGGCTATTACCCGGACAACTGGGCCGTCATTCTCTGATCCCCTCGTCGCCGCGAACGCGATGCGCTACTGCGCACAGCCCGGCATCGGCGTCTCATAGGTATAGCGCTCGCCCGCATAGGTAACGGCCAGGCCGCCCTTCTGGCACGGATGCACCGATCCCGGCTCGAAGGCGAGAATTTTCATTTTCGCATTGCCGGTCGTGGATTGGCGAAAGGTGGCTTCCAGTTGCGCGGTCAGCCCGACCAGCGTGGGCGGCAATGCGTTCAGCGGCACTTCGGTCAAGGCCGTCCCTGCCAGGTCGGTCACCTGCACGCCGCCCGCATCTTCATAATTCGCCAGCCCGTCGGGACTTGGCACGGTGTGCGTCAGGGTCAGCACGACATGCTTCTGCATGAGCTGCGGCAGGTTTCCGGAAAATCCCGGCGCCGCCAGCCAGGAAAGGCGCACCGTTCCGCCACTGGCGCCCTTGTTGTGCACGAGGGTGGAATAATCCTGCGCCAGTTGTTGCGGTGTCGGCTTCCAAGGCCGCGCCTGGGCAGAAACGACCAGCGTCATGCTGGCGATCGCAAGAAGACACAATGTAAACCGCATGAATCCCCCCGGACGTTTTATTGCCCGCAGTGTAGCCAGGGCCGCGTCTTCCGAAAGCCCCCTGTTTGGCGTCTTTCCTTCCGTTACGGCAGTCTATGACGGCCTGCGCGGCGCGCCATTCGGGGCGCCCGCGCCCTAGGCCCGCAAAAACCAAATCAGCGCCGCTCCGACGACCAGGGGAAATTCACATACCGGTCACGGCTCTCGAAGCAGATATTGCCATACATGCGCAGATACGAAGCGCGACGCGCCGGATCGGCATAGACCGCGCCGGGATCGGCGACATCGCGCTCATACTGCGCGATGTTGGCCGCCGTCAGCGCCCTGGGCAGGATGTCCATCGCCTGCGGCACGCTCCTGCCCTCCAGCCAGTCCGCGGCATGGCGGCCCATCGCATAGCCGAAGATCGGCGACGCCAAGCTGATGCTGGCCTTGTAGGGGCTGTTCGGCTTCTTCAGTTCCGCCACGGCCTCGCGCTCGCCGTCAATGCCGCCCAGGAACTGGCTGGCCCGCGCCTTCCGCGCTTCGCGCAGCGCCTCCAGCGCGCCCAGCACCACCGTGTCGGCGCCCAGCACCACGTCGATGTCGGGCTGGGCCAGGAGGATCGTCTTCATCGTTCGATACCCACCCGCCTTGTCTATGGTGGCGGGGGAAATATCGGCCACCAGGGTGACGCCCGGAAGCTTTCGCAGCGTATCGCGCATCGCGGTGAAACGCGGCGCCAGGAATTGCAGATTGTCATGCGTCAGCAGAACCACCTTCGCCCGCCCGCCCAGGCGGGTGCGGATATAGTCGGCGGCGGCATCGGCCAGCACCTTGCCGGTCAGGTATTGCGGCGCATTCAGGATCGTGATGGCCGGCGGCGGCACGATCGCCCCGACATAGGCGCCGCTGGCGATCATGCGTTTCAGGCTGGGGCTGAGCGAGGGCGGATCGATGGGGGCCGCCACGATGGCGCCCACCTTCGCCGCCTGCAGGGCGCCCACCTGCTTCACCATCAGCGCCGCGTCATTGCCTGCAAACGCCACGCGATAGGCAAGCCCGCGCTGCGCCGCTGCGGCCTGCAACCCCCGCCCGATGC
>JAEZBK010000093.1 GCA_023427355.1 Pseudomonadota bacterium | reverse complement strand
GGCTTGTGCAGCTCCGGCTAGGCCGCGGCGCGCACCTTCCGGGCCGACCGGGCAAGATGGGCGGAGAGTCTGGGAGCCACATACTCGGCGCCAACCATGAAGCGCATCAGCGGGCCAAAGGCGTTGGCCGACAACGCGCCCATGGCATAGAGCCCCGGCACGCTGGTTTCAAAATTGTCGCTCAGGTGCGGGGTGTGCTGCACATGGGCGATGCGGGCGCGCAGCGCCGTGTCCAGGAAGGGCAGGCTGCGCAGGTCGGGCTTGTAGCCGGTGGCGCAGATCACATGGTCGGCCCGCACCGTGACGGCAGCGCCGTGTTCGTCGCGCGCATGAACAAGAACGTGATCGCCCTTGTCCTGGGCGCCAACGAGCTGGTGGCTGAGCATGGTCTTCACCTTGCCTTCGATCTTGCCGCGCATGAACCAGCCCGGCGCGGGGCCCAGATGGGTGCGCGTGGCATGCAGTCGGACATCTTCGGGCAGGCGGCGGAACAGGCGCGGCGCCTTGGAGCAGAAGAAGCTGCGCCAGCCGGGGCCGATGCCGCTGGAAGGATTGGTGAGAGACGAGAGCCACGACGCCGGATCGGGATCGGGCACCTCATGATAATCGATCACCGCGCGGCGGGCGAGCAGCGAGACCCTGGCCCCGGCTTCGGCGGCCAGCACCGCCGTATCCACGGCCGAGGCGCCCGCGCCCAGGATCAGCACGTCCTTGCCCGCCAGCGGCGCCAGGTCGTGATGGTCATAGGTGTGGGTGATGCGCGGACCCGGCGTCACGTCATCGGGATAGCGGCGAAAATGCGTAAGGCCCGCGCCCAGCACGACGCGGCCGGCGCTCAGCGTTTCGCCGGTTTCCAGCGTCAGGACAAAGCCCTTGTCGCCCTGCATCAAGCGGGTGACATGGGTTTCCTCGACCATGGGCACATAGGTCTTCTGGAACCAGGTGGCATAGGCGTCGAACACGGGCAGTTCGACCGGCAGCAAACGCTCGTCATAGGCGATGCCGCGCGCGGCGCAGTAGCTTTCCAGCGTCGAGGCGGGATCGGGATGGGAGAGGTTGGAGGCGAAGCCATCCGACTTCAGTGTCATGCCCTTGGGGCAATGGTCGCGCCAGGTTGCCATGGTACGGCCGAAGATACGGAAATCCTGTCCGGCATGGGCCAGGTGCGCGGCCAGCGAAAGACCATAAGGACCGGCGCCGATGACGGCGATGGCAGGCGAAGACGACATCGGAAGACTCCATTGCACTGTGCCGAAACGGAACGACGGCAGGATCGGGCTTGCAGCCCTCTTCTTGCGCAACCCTAGCACCCAAAATCTTCACCGAAGGTTGACGGATGCGGCGTTAGCGTGGCGGCCATGATGTTGCGCATCCTGCTTGCCTCGGCCACGCAGTGGCCCTTTCCCGCGCGCCTTGCGCATGCCTTTGCGTCGCTGGGCGCGCGCGTGGAAGCGGTGTGCATTGGCGACAGTCCGCTGCATGATTCCGATGCGCCCGTGCGGCTGCATCGCTTTTCCGCGCTGCGCCCGCTGTCATCGCTGGCGCGCGCCATCGCGGTGGCAAAGCCTGACCTGTTCGTACCTTGCGACGATTTAATGTCCGAGCTGGTGTGGAAGCTGGCGGCGAAGGATCCGCATGTCGCGGCGCTGGCCACCCATTCGCTGGGCGGAAGCGAACCCTTCGAGACACTGACGGCGCGCAATGCCTTCCTGGATGCCGCCGCGAAGGCGGGCGCACCCGCCGCCGACACCATCGCGCTCGAAACGGACCAGGATCTGGACCGCGCGCTGGACGCGCTGGGTCTGCCGCTGGTGATCAAGTCGGATGGAAGCTGGGGCGGCGGCGGCGTCGTCATCGCCCGCACGGCCGATGCGGCCCGCACCGCGCTGGCGCGTGCGCGCCGCGTGTCGCGGCCCATAATGGTCCTGAAGGCCCTGAAGCGCCGCGATGCGGCGCTGCTGGCGCGTGCGCTGGCCGCGCCGCGCGATCCGCGCCCCGGCGCGCAGCGTTTCGTGTCCGGCACGCCCGCCACCAGCACCCTGGCCTGCTGGCAGGGCCGACTGCTGGCGGCCCATCATTTCGACGTGGTGGTGGCATCGGGCGACGGCACCGGCCCCGCCACCGTGGTGGAGCGCAGCACCAGCAAGCAGATGCAGGAGAGCGCCCGCACGATTGCCGCGCGCTTCGGACTGTCGGGCCTGTATGGGCTGGACTACATCCGCGATGCACAAGGCGCGGTTCATCTGCTGGAGATCAATCCGCGCGCCACGCCCACCAGCCACCTGGCGCTGGGCATGGGCCATGACCTGGTCGCCGCGCTGATGAGCGCCGCGGGGCGGCCCACACCCGACCGCTCGCAGCTCAGCCCCAAGACCCGGATCGCGCTTTTCCCCCAGGAGATGGAGCGCGATCCTTCCAGCATCCACCTGAAAACCGGCTTTCACGACCTGCCCCTGGGCGACCGCCGCCTGCTGAAGGCCCTGACCGGCAAGCGGGACGTCTTAACCAGGACCGGGACGGGCAAAACCGAAGAGTTTTCGGCGCTTCCGGCCCTGGAAGGCGCGCCGCATCCCAGCGGCCGTTAACCATTTTGATAGGCTTGCCGCCGTAAATCTTAAGGAAGCGGTTCGCCAGACGTGGCGGCTCGCATCCGAGAGGCTGTCCTTGTCCATCCCCGCATACCGGCTCCCCCCCGCCTATGCGCCGCCACCCGCGGAGGGATTCTCCGTGGCCGATCTCATCGCCGTATTGAGGAAGCGCAAGGCGCTGATCGCGCTGGTCGCCGCGCTGACGGTGGGCGCCACGGTGATCTATGCCTTCTCGCAGCCGACCATCTGGGCATCCTCGGCGGTGGTGATGCTGGAAAACCGGCCCAGCGTGATGACCGATCCGGCGGCGCGCACGCCCGATGCGCAGATCACCGCCGCGGCGGTGCAGAACCAGATCCAGATCCTGCAAAGCCGCGAACTGGCGCAGCGGGTGATTGCGGCGCTGGACCTGGAGAACGATCCCGAATTCAACGGCGCGCTGGCGGCCCCCGGCCTGGCCGGGATGCTGGACCCGCGCAACTGGAGCGGCGGCGGCCAGAGCGCGCAAAGCGAAGCGCAGGACCGCATCGTAGACAATTTCCTCAAGAACATCTGGGCCGAGCCCAATGGCCTTTCCACCTCGATCACGGTGGGCGCGCGCTCGCGCGATCCCGAAAAAGCCGCGCGCATCGCCAATACGCTGGTGAGCGCCTATGTCGAGGACCAGGTCCAGGCCCGCCAGACCGCCACCGCCCAGGCAGCCGAATGGCTGGATGCCCGCGCCAGCAACTTGGCGCGCGAGGTGCAACTGCAGAACGAAGACGTGCAGCGCTACAAGGCGCGCAATGGCCTGACCGATACCGGGCCGGGCGCGTCTCTGACCGAACAGCAGATGATGGCGATCAGCGCCCAGATCATCCAGGCGCGTTCGGAACTGGAGCAGAAACAGGCCGCCCAGCGCAGCATCGCAGGCGATCCGGCCAATTCCGCCCAGGCGCTGGCTTCGCCGCTGATCCAGCAATTGCGCGCGCAGCAGGTGCAGCTGTCCCGCGAGCAGGCCGACCTGAACGGGCGCTATGGCCCCCTGCATCCCCGGCTGGTGCAACTGCAGGCCCAGCGTCAGGACCTGGACCAGAAGATCGCGCAGGAACTGGCGCGCATCAGTGCGGCACTGACCCGCGAAGTGGATGCGACGGCCAATCACCTGTCCTCGCTGCAGGCCTCGCTGGCGCGCGCGCAGGGACAGGCCGTGCGCCAGAACATGGCGCGCGGCGAACTGGCTTCGATGGAGGCCAATGCAGCATCCACCCGCACCGCCTATGAGGCCTTCATTGCACGGCTGCGCAACGCCCAGGGCCAGGACGCCGCGATGGAAACATCGGCGCGCGTGTTGAGCCCCGCCGCCATTCCCCAATCCCCCGCCGCGCCCAAGCGCAAGCTGATCATCGGCGCATCGCTGCCGCTGGGCCTGATGCTGGGCATGCTCGCGGCGCTGGAGATGGAGAAATTCGGCTGGCTGCTGCGGCCACAGGGGCAGCGTCGCGCTGGCGCCCCGCGTGGCCGTGCGGCGCGGCAGATGACGCCCGTCGCGCAATGGGATGGCCCGCCCATCCTGGGCGAGATCCACAATGCCGGCTCGCTGAAGGCGGCGGATTATGTGCTGGACTGGCCGGGCAGCCGTTTCGCCCATGCGACGGTTTCCCTGGTGCGCCAGCTGGAATCGCGTGGCGGCGAAGGCGCGGTGGTGGCGCTGACCGCGCCCGAGCCGGGCGACGCCAAGTCCGTGGTGGCGGTCGCCCTGGCCAGGGCCGCCGCGCGGCTGGGCAAGAAGACCATCATCATCGACTGCGACCCCGCGCATCGCACGGCGGCGGCGCTGGCCGCCGAACCGCCCGCAGGACTGTATGAAGTGCTGAGCGGCACTGTGCCGTTGAACGAGGCGCTGGTGAAGGATGCGCGCAGCGGGGTCCATTTCCTGACCCTGAAACAGCGGCCCAGCAATGCCGCCACCATGTTTGCCTCGCCCCAGATGGCGCGGCTGATGGATATCCTGCGTGATTCCTGCGACTTCGTGGTGCTGGATTGCGGGCCGGCGCTTGGCGGTCCGGATGCGGCGCTGATCGCGCGGCAGGCCGACGCTACCCTGATGGTTTCACGCCGGGAAAAACTGCAGGCGCGCTCGCTGCTGCATGCGACGGCGGCGCTTCAGAACGCCAAGGCCGCACCGGTCGGACTGGTGCTGGCGAGCTGAAAGAAAAACGCCCGCGAAGATGTTCGCGGGCGCTTCCTTTTCGATCCCGGAAATCTCAACGCGGCAGGAGCGTGCTTCCCATCAGGAACTCGTCCACGGCGCGGGCGCACTGGCGGCCTTCGCGGATCGCCCAGACCACCAGCGACTGGCCGCGGCGCATGTCGCCGCAGGAAAAAACCTTGGACTGGCTGGTCTTGTAGTCGAGGGTGTTGGCGGCGACATTGCCGCGCGGATCGAGCGTCACGCCCGCCTGTTCCACCAGGCCGGCCTTCCTGGGGCCGACAAAGCCCATCGCCAGAAGCACCAGGTCGGCCTTCAGCGTGAATTCGCTGCCGGGCACATCCACCATGTTCATGCGACCGCCATCGCCCAGCTTCCATTCGACACGGACGCATTCCAGCCCGGTGACCTTGCCGTTCTCGCCGATGGCGCGCTTGGCGCTGACGGCGAAGTCGCGCTCGGCGCCTTCCTGGTGCGAGGAAGAAGTCCGCAGCTTCAGCGGCCAATCGGGCCAGACGAGCTGCTTGTTTTCCTTCACCGGCGGCTTGGGCATGATTTCAAGCTGCGTCACCGAAGCCGCACCATGGCGGTTGGAGGTGCCGATGCAGTCCGAGCCGGTATCGCCGCCGCCGATGACCACGACATGCTTGCCCTTGGCCGTGAGCGTGCCGGTGGGCGCGGCCTTGTCTTCGCTGTCGCCCGCCACGCGCTTGTTCTGCTGGGTGAGGAAATCCATGGCGAAATGGATG
>JAEZBK010000131.1 GCA_023427355.1 Pseudomonadota bacterium | reverse complement strand
GCCCACCGGCCAGGCGCGCGACGCGCGCCGTTGACCGTGCGACCAAACAAAGCGGGCAGTGAGTAGAGGACTGGAATGGGCAACGCCATTATCGCCGTCGCAATCTTCGTCGTCTTCGTCATCCTCTGTCTGGGGCTCTACACCCTGATGAAGGGGGGCGAGGTTTCGGCCACCTGGTCCAACCGGCTGATGCGCTATCGCGTCATCGCGCAATTCGTGGCCATCATCCTGATCATGGTGGTCCTCTGGTCGGCGTCCTGACCCGACCCCCGCCATGCGCCCGGCGCGCGGGCGCCCCGTCTTGCTGTCCACACCCCCGACTTATATGTAAGCGCCCTTGAGAGGCGGCCCGCCCACCCCGCCAGGGGAGGGGGGTATCGGTTTCTGGTGGTTCAATTGGGAACATATCGTTTCCCATCAATGGGTTAGGCCATGGGCAAGACGCTCTACGACAAGATCTGGGACGCGCATCTGGTGCAGGAAAAGCCGGGCGAGACCCCGGTGATCTACATTGACCGCCACCTGATCCATGAAGTGACCAGCCCCCAGGCCTTTGAAGGCCTGCGCAATGCCGGCCGCAAGGTCCGCCGCCCCGAACTCACCCTGGCGGTGGCCGACCACAATGTCCCCACCAAGGACCGGGACCAGGGCATCACCGACCCCGAAAGCCGCGAGCAGGTCGCCACCCTGGCCAAGAACACCGCCTAGT
This sequence comes from Pseudomonadota bacterium, assembly GCA_023427355.1. GTDB lineage: Bacteria > Pseudomonadota > Alphaproteobacteria > Micropepsales > Micropepsaceae > Rhizomicrobium. Next base: position 2,426 of record JAEZBK010000131.1, on the reverse strand, counting down.
TCGGCATCGAATATTTCACCATGGACGCTGAACGCGCGGGCATCGTGCACATCATCGGGCCGGAACAGGGCTGGACCCTGCCGGGCACCACCATCGTCTGCGGCGACAGCCACACCTCGACCCATGGCGCCTTCGGCGCGCTGGCCTTCGGCATCGGCACCTCCGATGTCGAACATGTGCTGGCGACCCAGACGCTGCTGATGCCCAAGTCGAAGAACATGCGCGTCACCGTCAATGGCAAGCTGCCCGAAGGTGTCACCGCCAAGGACATCGCGCTGGCCGTCATCGCCAAGATCGGCACCGCGGGCGGCACGGGCTATGTCATCGAATATGCCGGCGAAGCCGTGCGTGGCCTGACCATGGAAGGCCGCATGACCCTGTGCAACCTCACCATCGAAGGCGGCGCCCGCGCCGGCCTGATCGCGGTGGATGACACCACCATCAACTACATCAAGGGCCGCCCGCGCGCGCCCAAGGCCGCCGCCTTCGAGCAGGCGGTGATGTACTGGAAGACGCTGCAGTCCGACGCCGACGCGAAGTTCGACGCCGAAGTGACGCTGGATGCGCGCGACATCGTGCCGATGGTCACCTGGGGCACCTCGCCCGAACAGGGCCTGCCCATCACCGGCACCGTGCCCGATCCCGCCACGATGACCGACGAGCATCAGCGCGCCGCCGCCCAGCGCGCCCTCGACTATATGGGCATCCAGGCCAACATGAAGCTCACCGACATCAAGGTGGATCATGTCTTCATCGGGTCGTGCACCAATGGCCGCATCGAAGACCTGCGCGCCGCCGCCGAGATCGCCAAGGGCCGCAAGGTGGCCGCTGGCGTCAACGCCATCGTCGTGCCCGGTTCGGGGCTGGTGAAGAACCAGGCCGAGGAAGAAGGTCTGGACAAGGTGTTCCTGGATGCCGGTTTTGAATGGCGCGATCCGGGCTGCTCCATGTGCCTGGCCATGAACGCCGACAAGCTGAAGGAAGGCGAACGTTGCGCCTCCACCTCCAACCGCAACTTCGAAGGCCGCCAGGGCCGTGGCGGCCGCACGCATCTCGTCTCCCCCGCCATGGCGGCGGCGGCGGCGGTGACGGGCCACCTCACCGACGTGCGGACGCTTTAGGCGCGCGTCTTTCGCCTGGCTTTTCTAGGCGCGCACAGCGCGCCAGAAAAGCTGGCGCCGCGAAGGGCGGTGCGTCGTGAGTTCGTCGCGCCATCGCCCACTTAAAAGAAACTCACCGGGTCCACATCCACGGTGACGCGCACCGCGCCCGGCACTTTCACGCGCGCCAGCCAGGCGCGCATATAGGCCTGCACATCCACGCCCTTCGCGGCCTGCACCAGCAGCCGCTCGCGCGTCTGCCCCCGCAGCAGGGCATAGAAGGCGGGCGTCGGGCCCCACACTTTCACGTCTTTGGCGGCCACCACTTCGCGCGCCAGATCGCGCGCCACGGTTCGCACCGCATCGCCGTCGTAACCGGACACGATCACCGCCGCCAGCCGGCCGAACGGCGGCGCAGCCGCCGCCTCGCGGAACATGCGCTCCTGCGCATAGAAGCCCTCGCGGTCGCCATTGGCCAGCGCCTGCATCACGGCATCGTCCGGGTTGCGGGTCTGCAGCAGCACCGTGCCAGGCTTCTGCGCCCGGCCCGCGCGCCCCGCCACCTGGTGCAGCAGCTGGAACGTCCGCTCGCGCGCCCGCACATCGCCATCGGCCCCGCCAAGGTCCGCGTCCACCACGCCCACCAGTGTCAGGTTGGGAAAGTGATGTCCCTTGGCGACGATCTGGGTGCCGATCAGCACATCCACTTCGCCCCGCGCAAAGGCGCGCAAGGGCCCCTGCACCTCGCCGCGCGTCGCCATCGTGTCGGACGATGCGATGGCATAGCGGGCATCGGGGAAGAAGGCGGCAAACTCCTCCGCCACCCGCTCCACCCCCGGGCCGCAGGCAATCAGTGCGCCACTCTCATGGCACTGCGGACATGCGCTGGGCGTGGGCACTTCATGGCCGCACTGATGGCATGACAGGCGGCGGCGATACTTGTGTTCTACCAGCCAGGTGGCGCAGGACGGGCAGGTGATCTTGTGGCCACACGCCTCGCACAGCGTCAGCGGGGCATAGCCGCGCCGGTTCAGGAACAGCACCGCCTGCTCGCCCGCCGCCAGCGTCTCTTGAATGGCCTCGCGCAACGGCGGTGACAGCCATTGCGCTTTCACGGCCGCATCAACCGGATCCCGTTCCTGCCGCAGATCAATCAGCCGCACCTGCGGCAGGCCCGCCGCGCCATGCCGCCGCGCCAGCACATGATGCTGATAGCGTCCGGCGGTGGCGTTGACGAAGCTTTCCAGCGATGGCGTGGCCGACGCCAGCACAACCGCCGCGCCCTCGATCCGCGCCCGCACCACCGCCATGTCGCGGGCGTGATAC
>JAEZBK010000117.1 GCA_023427355.1 Pseudomonadota bacterium | reverse complement strand
CCCCACCTCCACATCATTTTCGCCATAGACGAGGATGTCGTCATCGGCGCTGTTGGCGGGCCAGAACCCGATCACGGCCCGCGCTTCCAGCCACTTCTCGTCAATGATCTTCTTCAGCATCGCCTGGGCGTCGCGGTAGAGATCGGAGGCAGCCTTGCCCACTTTGTCGTCCGTGAGGATGTCGGGGAAACGGCCCGCCAGCTCCCAGGTCTGGAAGAAAGGCGTCCAGTCAATGTATTGGGCCAGCTCTGCCAGGTCGTATTCCCGGAAGACCCGCGTGCCGAAGAATTTGGGCGCCGGTGCGGCCCTGGTGAAATCCGGACGGGCGCGGTTGGCGCGCGCCTCGGCCAGCGCCAGGCGCTTGCCTTGCCCACGCTGGCTGGCGTGCCCCGCCGCCATCTTTTCATAGTCGGCGCGGATTTCGGCCTGATAGGCCTTTCCCGACTCCCGGGAGAGGAGACTGGAGGCGACGCCCACCGCGCGACTGGCGTCGGTGACATAGACCGTCTGGCCCGCGCGATAGGCCGGGTCGATCTTCACCGCCGTATGCACCTTCGACGTGGTGGCGCCACCGATCATCAGGGGTATGGTGAAGCCCTGGCGCTCCATCTCGGAGGCGACGAACACCATTTCATCCAGCGACGGCGTGATCAGGCCCGACAGGCCGATGATGTCGGCCTTGTGTTCCCTTGCGGCATCCAGGATTTTCTGCGGCGGCACCATCACGCCCAGATCCACCACCTCATAGCCGTTGCACTGCAGGACGACGCCGACAATGTTCTTGCCGATATCGTGCACATCGCCCTTCACCGTGGCCATCACGATCTTGCCGGCGGCTTCCTTGGCGGCGGATTTGTCTGCGTCCATGAAAGGCAGCAGATAGGCCACGGCCTTCTTCATCACGCGGGCGGATTTCACCACCTGGGGCAGGAACATGCGGCCAGAACCGAACAGGTCGCCCACCACATTCATGCCCGCCATCAGCGGACCTTCGATGACATGCAGCGGCCGCTCTGCGGCCTGGCGGGCTTCTTCCGTATCCTCGATGATGAAGGCGTCGATGCCCTGAACCATGGCATGGGCGATGCGCTCATTCACCGGCAGGCTGCGCCAGGCCAGGTCTTCCACCTTGGCCGTGCCGCCCTCGCCCTTGTATTGCTGCGCCAGTTCCAGAAGCCGCTCGGTGGCGTCGGCGCGGCGGTTGAAGAGCACATCCTCGATGCCCTCGCGCAGCGGCGTGGGGATGTCCTGGTAGACGGTGAGCTGGCCGGCATTGACGATGCCCATGTCCATCCCCGCCTTGATGGCGTGGAACAGGAAGACGCTGTGCATGGCCTCGCGAACCTTCTCGTTGCCACGGAAGGAGAAGGAGAAATTGGAGACACCGCCCGATATATGGGCATGGGGATTGTCGCGGCGGATGATTTCGCAGGCCTCGACAAAGGCCTTGCCATATTCGTTATGCTCTTCCAGGCCGGTGGCGACGGCGAAGATGTTGGGATCGAAGATGATGTCTTCCGGCGGGAAGTTCAGCGTCTCCGTCAGAAGACGATAGGCGCGGTTGCAGATCTCGACCTTGCGCTCCTTCGTGTCGGCCTGGCCGACCTCGTCGAAGGCCATCACCACCACGGCGGCGCCGAAGCGCATCACCTCGCGGGCATGGGCGAGGAACTGTTCCTCGCCTTCCTTGAGGGAGATGGAGTTGACGATAACCTTGCCCTGGCAACATTTCAGGCCGGCCTGAATGACGTTCCACTTGGAACTGTCGATCATCAGCGGCACCTTGGAAATGTCCGGCTCGCCCGCCATCATGTTGACGAAGCGGGTCATCGCCGCCTCGCCATCGATCATTCCCTCGTCCATGTTGATATCGATGACCTGGGCGCCGTTCTCGACCTGGTCACGCGCCACCGCCAGCGCCGCTTCATAGTCGTTGGCGGCGATCAGCTTGCGGAACTTGGCGCTGCCGGTGATGTTGGTGCGCTCGCCGACATTGACGAAATTGATGTCGGGGGTGAGCGTGAAAGGCTCCAGGCCCGACAGGCGCAGATATTTCGGCTTCTGGGGAATGGCGCGCGGCGTCACATCGCGGATCGCCTTGCCGAAGGCGGCGATGTGCTCGGGCTTGGTGCCGCAGCAACCGCCGACAATGTTGACCAGGCCCGCGGTCGCGAATTCACGGATCATCTGCGCCATCTGTTCGGGCGTCTCGTCATAGCCGCCGAATTCGTTGGGCAGGCCGGCATTGGGATGGGCCGAAACCAGCGTATCGCAGGCGCCCGCCAGTTCGGCGATATAGGGCCGCAATTCCCTGGCGCCCAGCGCGCAGTTCAGGCCGATGGCGAAGGGATTGGCATGGCGCACCGAATGCCAGAAGGCGGTCGGGGTCTGGCCGGTCAGGGTGCGGCCGGAAAGATCGGTGATGGTGCCCGAGATCCAGACCGGCAGGCGCACGCCCATCTCGTCATAGACTTCCTCGATGGCGTAGATCGCAGCCTTGCAGTTCAGCGTGTCGAACACCGTTTCGATCATCAGGACGTCGGAGCCGCCGCGGATCAGGCCCCGCGCGCCTTCGCGATAGGTCGCGCGCAACTGGTCGAAGGTGATGTTGCGGAAGGCAGGGTCGTTGACGTCGGGCGAGATGGTGGCGGTGCGGTTGGCCGGGCCCAGCACGCCCGCCACCAGGCGGGGGCGGTCGGCGGTGGTGTATTCGTCGCACAATTCGCGTGCCAGCCGCGCGCCGGCTTCGTTCAATTCGCCCACCAGATGGCCCAGGCCGTAATCCTCCTGGCTGGTGAAGTTGGAATTGAAGGTATTGGTCTCGATGAAATCCACCCCCGCATCCAGATACATGCGGCCGATATTCTGGATGATGTCCGGCTTGGTCAGGGTCAGCAGGTCGTTGTTGCCCTTCAGCTCCGAGGGGTGATTGCCGAAGCGGGCCCCACGGAAATCATCCTCGCCCAGCCTGTAGCCCTGGATCATCACGCCCCAGGAGCCATCGAGCAGCAGAAGCCGCTTCTTCGCCTCCTGCTTCATCCAGTCAATGCGTGCGGTGCGATCAAAAGCCATCAGATATCCTTCGGCCGCAAGCCAAGCAGGCGCGACGCCGCATAGCTGAGATTGGCCTGGTTGAGCGTATAGAAATGAAACTGGTCGAAGCCGCGCGCACGCAACTGCTGCACCTGGTCGGCCAGCACCGCGGCGGAAACGATGCGCCGGCTCTCCACATCCTCGTCCAGCCCCTCATAGGCGCGCGCCAGCCAGGCGGGAATGGAGGCACCGGCCTTGCCCGCCATGCGCTCGACGCCGCGGAAATTGGTGGTGGGCATGATGCCCGGAACGATGGGAATGGTGATGCCGGCGCGGGCCGCATCGTCGCGGAAGCGCGCGGTGGCGTCATCGTCATAGCAGAACTGGCCCAGAGCGCGCACGGCGCCCGCATCCATCTTGCGCTTCAGCAGCTCGATGTCATGGCCATGGCTGGGGGAATCGGGATGACGCTCGGGATAGAAGGACACGCTGATCTCGAAAGGGGCGATCTTCTTCAGGCC
>JAEZBK010000090.1 GCA_023427355.1 Pseudomonadota bacterium | reverse complement strand
GGCGTCGAACAGGGCGGTGCGGGTCTTGATCAGCAGCAGCACCTCGGGCTTGAGGCCGCGATAGGCTTCCTCCGGGCGGATCACGGACAGCAGGATCAGCAGCACCGCGCCCGCAAAGGCGCTGGCGGCGATCGGCGTCCAGCCGATGGCGGCGGCAACGACCACCATGATGAAGACGCTGAGCGCGGTGAGCGCCGCCACCGGACGCAAGGGGCGGTCGGCGGGAAACAGCTCGACATTCACATCGTCCGCGTCGGTGGTGTGTTCCGGCGTCTTTTCGTCCTCCGTGCGTTCCGGCAGCGAGGCCAGCCTGCGATCACCAAACAGGACGAGATAGAGCGCACCCGCCACGGCGATGGCGATGCCGACCGGCGTGATCTCGAACATGGAGAAGGCGCGCTGTCCTGCCGCGCGGGCCATGTCGTTGACCAGGAGGTTGGTGGAGGTGCCGATCAGGGTGCAGCAGCCTCCCAGCACGGTGATGTAGGACAGCGGCATCAGGAAACGCTTGGGCGACAAGCCCAGCGAATTGGCCACGTCGCGCACCACCGGCGCGCCCAGCACCACGATGGGCGTGTTGTTGATGAAGGTGCCGAAGCCCCCGAACAGGACGATGACGATCCAGATGCCGGTCGCCTTGAGGCGCTTGCACAGACGCACCGCCTGGCGGATCAGCCAGCCCAGCAATCCCGTCAGCTCCATGGCGTAGGTGATGATGAACAGCGAGGCCAGCGCGATGATGGCGGGGCTGGCGAAGGCGCTCTCCACCTCGATCGGGCGGATGACCCCCGTCACCAGCAGCAGCGCCGCGCCCGACAGGGCGACGACGTCGGAGCGCAGGCGGCCCCAGATGAGCATGCCGACGGTGCCCGCCAGCACGGCCAGCGCGATGATCTGCGGACTGGTCATGCGGAGGGCAGGGTGCTTTCGCCGATCCAGTCCAGATAGGGCGAATGGCCCGCCGACAGGGGCCAGCCCACGATCTGGGGCACGGAATAAGGGTGATCCGCCTTGATGCGGTCGATCGCGGCGTCGAACAGGGCGGTGCGGGTCTTGATCAGCAGCAGCACCTCGGCGTCATTCTGCACCTGGCCTTCCCAGCGATAGAAACTCTCGATGGGCAGGAGCTGGACACAGGCGGCCAGCTTCTCCTCGACCAGGAGGCGCGCCATGCGCCGCGCGTCTTCCTGGCCGGGAAGCGTGGTCGTCATCACGCCATACTCACCCATTCTTGAGGGATGCCATGTCGATCGAGAAGCGGTACTTCACGTCGCTTTTCAGCATGCGCGCATAGGCATCCTCGATGTCCTGCATGCGGATGACCTCGATGTCGGCGGTAATGCCCTTCTGGGCGCAGAAATCGAGCATCTCCTGCGTCTCCGGGATCCCGCCGATCAGCGAACCGGCGATGGCGCGGCGGCGGAAGATCAGCGGGAACACCATGGGCGAGGGATGGGGCGAAGCGGGCACGCCGACCAGCACCATGGTGCCGTCGCGCTTGAGCAGGTTGGTGAAGGCGTCCAGATTGTGCGGCGCCGCCACCGTATTGATGATGAGGTCGAAGCTGCCGGCATGGGCGGCCATCTGGCCGGCGTCGCTGGAGATCACCACGTCGTCGGCGCCCAGGCGCTTGATTTCCGCAGCCTTGGCGGGGGACGTGGTGAAGCCGACTGTCCTGGCGCCCAGCGCATGGGACAGCTTCAGGCCCATGTGACCCAGCCCGCCAATGCCGACAATGCCAACCTTCTTGCCGGGACCGGCCTTCCAGTGGCGCAGCGGCGACCAGGTGGTGATGCCCGCGCACAGCAGCGGCGCGACACCGGCCAGGTCTTTTTCCGCATGGCTGATCGACAGCACGAAACGCTGGTCCACGGTGATGGCGGCGGAATAGCCGCCATGGGTGTTGGGGCCGCCGCCGACCGGGCCGTTATAGGTGCCGGTGAAACCAACCGGGCCTTCGCAGTATTGTTCCAGGCCGTCATGGCAGGACGGGCAGGTCCGGCAGCTATCCACCATGCAGCCCACGCCCACGAGCTGGCCGGGCGCGAAGCGGGACACCTGGGTGCCCACCGCCGTCACCTTGCCGACGATTTCATGGCCGGGCACGCACGGATACTGCGTGCCGGGCCATTCGCCGCGCGCGGTGTGGAGATCCGAATGGCAGACGCCGCAGAAGAGAATCTCGATCGCCACATCCTGCGGCCCCGGCTCCCGCCGCTCGATATTGTGCGGACCAAAGGGGGTGGATGGCGACTGGGCGGCATAGGCTTTCGTTTGCATGACGGCTCCCTGGGATTATGTCTTGACGCAATGCAGCATTGAACCTACCACCCCAGCGAAATCCGCGCCAAGAGCCATCCGATGCGCATAGACCAGATTCCGTCCGGCCGGAACGTCCCCGATGACGTCAATGTCATCGTCGAAGTGCCCGTGGGCGGCGAACCGATCAAGTATGAGATGGACAAGGCGGCCGGTACGCTGGTGGTGGACCGCTTTCTCTATACCGCCATGCGGTATCCGGGAAATTACGGTTTCATCCCCCACACCCTGTCGGGCGATGGCGATCCGGTGGACGTGCTGATCGCCAACACGCGCGCCATCGCGCCGGGCGCGGTGATCAGCGTGCGGCCGGTCGGCGTGCTGCTGATGGAAGACAATGCCGGGACCGACGAGAAGATCGTGGCGGTCCCGTCCGCCCACCTGACCCAGCGGTATGACGGGGTGCAGAATTACAGCGACCTGCCCGACATCACCGTGCAGCAGATCGAGCATTTC
>JAEZBK010000082.1 GCA_023427355.1 Pseudomonadota bacterium | reverse complement strand
CAGTGGACGGTTTCGCGCGGCGAGCACCTGCTCACGCGCGTAGCGCGCCGCTCGCCAAATCCTTTATCCGCTCTTCGCGGATGCCCTGGGCCAGGAGGAAGGCCAGTTCCAGCGCCTGGCTGGCATTGAGCCGCGGATCGCAGGCGGTCTGGTAGCGGGCCTTGAGGTCCACTTCCTTCAGGCCCTGCGCGCCGCCCAGACATTCGGTGACGTCCTGGCCGGTCATCTCGAAGTGAACGCCGCCCGCATGGGTGCCTTCGGCGCGATGCACCGCGAAGAAGGCGCGCACTTCCTCCAGCACGCGCTCCACCGGACGGGTCTTGTAGCCCGACTGCAACTTGATGGTGTTGCCGTGCATGGGATCGGACGACCACACCACCTTCTTGCCTTCGCGCTTCACGGCGCGAACCATGGGCGGCAGCTTTTCGGCGACCTTGTCATGGCCGAAGCGGGCGATCAGCGTCAGGCGGCCGGGGATGTTCTGCGGATTGAGGATGTCAATCAGGCGCAGCAATTCTTCCGGATCCAGGCTGGGGCCGCATTTCAGGCCGATGGGATTCTTGATGCCGCGCATGAACTCGACATGCGCGCCATCGGGCTGGCGGGTGCGGTCGCCGATCCACAGCATGTGGGCCGAGGTGTCGTACCAGTCGCCCGTGGTGGAATCCACGCGCGTCATCGCCGTCTCGTACGCCAGGTGCAGCGCCTCGTGGCTGGTGTAGAAATCGGTGCCGCGCAGCTGCGGGACGGATTCGCTGGTGATGCCGCAGGCAGCCATGAACTCCAGCGTCTCGCTGATGCGCTGCGCCAGTTCCTTGTACTGCTCGCCCGCCGGGCTGTCGGTGATGAAGCCCAGCATCCAGCGATGGACATTGTGCAGGTCGGCATAGCCGCCCTGCGCGAAGGCGCGCAGCAGGTTGAGCGTCGCCGCCGACTGGGCGGTCGCCTGCAACAGGCGCTGCGGATCGGGGATGCGCGCCTCGGCCGTGAACTCGCCGCCATTGATGTTGTCGCCGCGATAGGAAGGCAGCGTCACGCCATTGACGGTTTCGTTGTCGTCGGAACGCGGCTTGGCGAACTGGCCGGCGATGCGGCCAACCTTCACCACCGGAACGCCCGCGGCGAATGTCAGCACCACCGCCATCTGCAGCAGCACGCGGAAGGTGTCGCGGATATTGTCCGGATGGAATTCGGCGAAGCTTTCGGCGCAGTCACCGCCCTGGAGCAGGAAGGCCTTGCCTTCCGCCACCTGGCCCAGATGGGCCATCAGGCTGCGCGCCTCGCCTGCAAAGACCAGCGGGGGATGCGAGCGAAGCTGGCCCAGGACGCGGTCGAGCGCCCCCTGGTCGGGGTAGGTGGGGACCTGGCGGATCGGCTTGTCCTGCCAGGATTGGGGCGTCCAGGGCTGGGCCACTGGGGTTACTCCTATGAAATCCCTCCCCTTTGCGCGCAGCGCCAAGGGGGAGGTGCCCGGTGCTGGCAGCGCGACAGCGCGTCGCCAGCGAAGGGCGGAGGGGGTTGTAAGAGCTGGGATATAGGGGAACGGGCGGGCTTTTGCCAGCAATCGCGCGCCCTGCCCCGGCATGGGTGCCGCGGGGATTACGCAGGCCCTTGGGGGTTAGGGTAGGGGGCGATTAACAATTTGCAAGTTCCCGGCAGGCGGTCTAGCGGTATCAGTAGCTTGACGTGAACGGCAATACTGACCCGAACCGGGCAACTCTGAGGGAAGAAAGCATGAATCGTATTCTTGGAGCGGCGCTTGGCGCCGCACTTGCGCTGGCATCGTCCGGCATGGCCATGGCCCAGACCCAGGGCTTCATGACCCGCGACCAGGTCATCCACAACACGTCCTATTGGACGGGCGAGCGGTTCGCCGATGGCCGTCCGAAGGTTTCGGACGAGCTGCTGGACCGCCTGAAGAACGTGACGCACGAAGAAGCCTGGGCGACGCTGCGCAGCGCCGGCTTCTACAACCAGTATGAAGACGGCTGGCAGACGCTGTTCGGCGACAAGGTGCAGGTGGGCCGCGTGCTGACCTCGGGCTGGATGCCGGGCCGTCCCGACATCGGCAAGATCATCGAGACCGACGGCGTGGCCGCCGGCCGCAAGAACGACACCAATGCCTGGCCGGTGGACATGCTGCAGAAGCGCGACGGCTATGTCTCCGACCATTTCGGCCTGAAGGTGGGCGGCCCGTCCATCGGCGACAATGTCGGCAACGCCATCTATGCCAAGACCGGCAACGGCATCGTCTATGACGGCACGGTGCGCGACATCAACGGCCTGCGCAAGCTGCCCAACTTCGTGTCGTTCTGGCGCGCCTATGATCCGTCGCACCATTACGGCATGACCCGCACGGGCGCGAACTACAACTCCACCATGGTCTCGATCAACGCGCCCATCCGCATCGGCAAGGTGCTGGTGATGCCCGGCGACGTGACGCTGGGCCGCGACGGCGCGGTGATGTTCATCCCGCCGCAGCTTGTCGAGCGCGTGGTGCGCGATTCCGAGCGCACCCAGCTGCGCGACCAGTTCGGCCAGCTGCGCATCCGCGAGGGCAAGTACACGGCCGGCCAGATCGACGGCGCCTGGGCCACGGAGATCGAGGCCGATTACGACCAGTGGCTGAAGGCCAACGTCAACAAGCTGGATATCCCGGCTTCGGCGGTGCAGGCCATCATCACCGAGCGCGCCAACCGTCCGGCGGGTGGCCGTGGCGGCCGCGGCGGCGCCCCCGGAGCG
>JAEZBK010000069.1 GCA_023427355.1 Pseudomonadota bacterium | reverse complement strand
GATGTGTACAAGGTACAGGACCGTGAGCTGGGTGTGTCGCTGGCGGTGAAGATCCTGAAACAGGATCTGAGCCAGGACAGGCGATACATCGAATCCCTCCGCCGCGAAGTCCTGATTTCACGCCGTCTGCGTCATCCCAACATCTGTCCGATCCACGACCTCTACGAAGGTGAGCGGGGCGTGGGCATCGTGATGGACCTGATCCAGGGTCAGGATCTGAAAGCGTGGCTGCAGGCACAGCGCGGCAACCTGCTGCAGACCATGCCGGCGCGCCTGGGCATGCTGCGCAAGCTCTGCGAGGCGCTGAAGGTCGCCCATACGCTGATCGTGCATCGCGACCTCAAGCCGGCCAACATTTTCCTCCTCGATGGCGACATTCAGAATCCGGTCATCATGGATTTCGGCATGTCCATGGACAGTGCCGATGCCGGGATGGATGGCGGCACACCGAAATACATGGCGCCGGAACAGTTCCTGCGCGACGCAGGCATTGATCATCGCGCCGATCTGTTTGCGCTGGGCATCCTGGCCTATGAAGTGCTGACCGATGGGCAGATTCCCGCCTGCAGCCTGAAGGACGCGCTGCGGACGGGCGCACTGCCGGTGTTTGATCGCAACAGCATCCTGCCGCCAAGCAGCTTCTGCGCTGCGCTTCCCGCCGATCTGGACCAGCTGGTAATGCAGTTGCTGGCCTATGATCCGGCTGATCGCCCCGCCAGTGCCGCGGAGGTGGCAGTGTCCCTGGCGGACGTGCGCCTGCTGGATGCCTATCGCCCGGCGGTGACGGCGGGCGATATCGAAACGTCGCGGATTGAAGCCGGCGCCTATATGGTCGGCGACAAGGCCAGCGGGCGGGCCTGCGACCAGCCGGAACGGAAAGTGAGGACTGGCGCATTCCGCATCGGCCTCACACCTGTGACCAACCGGCAATATCGCGCCTTCCTGCGGGCGACCGGTCACAATGCACCCACCCTGAACGACCACCCCGTCTTTGGCCATGACAATCATCCGGTGGTGATGGTAAGCTTCGCGGACGCCAGCGCATTTGCACGCTGGGCTGGCGGCAGACTGCCGACCGAAGTGGAATGGGAAATCGCCGCGCGTGCCCTGCAGCCCGGCAACCGCTTTCCCTGGGGGCCGCAGGAACCGGCGGTGACACAGGCCAACATAGATAACATCCGTACCTCCACCACGCCCGTGAACAGCTATCCCCGCGGGACCAATGGGCTGGGTCTGTCGGATTGCTGTGGCAATGTCTGGGAATGGTGCGCAAGCGACTGGGATGACTCCCTGTGGAAGACGCTTGCGGGGGAAGCGCGCGTCACAACCCTGAACGCCGACGCGCCAAAGGCCATTCGCGGCGGCAGTTTTGACGCGCCCGTCATCGCCGGACGCACCAGCTTCCGCCATCACGCGCCGGCCGCAGCCCTTCGGGCTGACATCGGCTTTCGCATTGCTTTCGACGGTTAGCGATGGCACATCCCGCACCACATACCGAAGCCCAGGACGATGCCACGCTGGTGGCATCGGTCCCCGACCTTGACAGCACAATGGTGGTGGACGCGGGTGGCCTGCCCGATCCGGCGCATGACGTGACGCATGTGGAATTCCTGCGCAAGGTGCGGGCGCGCGCCGAAGCAAAGGCCCAGCAAGGTCCGGCAAAAGCGCCTTCTGCGGCTCCCACCTCACAGCCCCTGCCAGCGGCAGACACACCACCACCGGCGGCGGACCGCCGGAAGAAAGCCTTCTTCAGTCCCGTGGTGACGCGCCTTGTGGCGCGCGGCGCCCTTTCGCAGAGCGACGCCATCTCGGCCTCCTTGCGGGCGCGTGACCAGGGCATCACGTTTCTGGCCGCCATCGCGCAGATTTCCGCCCTGGCGAGCGCCACCGAATTCTATGGCGCGCTTGCGGAAGAGGCGGGCCTGCGCCTGATCGACAGCGACCGAGATCTTCTGGCAGAGGTGACGGAAGTTCCGTGGTTGAGCTGCAAAGAGGCCGAACAGCGCGGCGTTCTGCTACTGAAGCGACGCGCCGACGGCGCCCAGGAGTATGCCACCATTGATCCCTTCGACGTGCTGTTGCGCGACTGGATCAGTGAACGCACCGGCGTTGCCGGCGCTGCCGTGGTGGTGCTGCCATCCGCCTTCCATGCCGCTCTGTCCAGCCTGAAGACCCAGATTGAAGCACCCAAGGGCGGTGATGAAAGCCTGGTTCCGATTGATGTTTCCTGGCAGCAGGAGAGCAAGCTGCTGTCTGAGCCCAGCACATCGGATGTCCCGCTGGTGGTGGACTATATCCTCCAGCGCTGCCACGGGCTCGGCGCCTCGGACGTTCATCTGGAACCCACCGAGGAAGGCATGATCGTGCGGGCACGCCTAGACGGCATCCTGCATGAGCAAAGCAAGATGCCGCTGTCGCTGCACCCTGCGGTCGTCTCCCGCATCAAGGTTCTGGGCGGCATGGACGTGGCGGAGCGCCGCCGGCCCCAGGATGGACGCATACGCGTCATGATCCGCCGCTCGCCCCTGGATATTCGCGTCTCCACCCTTCCAACCGTGCTGGGCGAGAAGGTCGTGATGCGTCTACTCGACGATCAGGCCGTGCGCCCCAGCCCCGAACAGCTGGGTCTGCGCGACCGGCATCTGCGCCTGATCCTGGACAAGATCACAGCGCCGCACGGCCTGATCCTGATCAGCGGCCCCACAGGCTCGGGCAAGACGACGACGCTCTATTCCTGTCTCTCCGCCGCCGACCGCGAAAGCCGCAACGTCGTCACGATCGAAGATCCGGTGGAGTATCGCCTGAAGGGCGTGCACCAGATGCAGGTCAACGAAAAGATCGGGCTGACCTTCGCCAGCGGCCTGCGCACCATCCTGCGCCAGGATCCCGATGTGGTCATGGTGGGCGAATGCCGCGATTCCGAGACCGCCAAGATGGCCGTTCAGGCGGCCCTGACAGGCCATGTGGTCTTCTCCACCATCCACGCCAATGACTGTGTCGGCGTGGTGGCCCGCCTGCTGGACATGCAGATAGACCCCTTCCTGGTGGCTTCGTCGCTAAGCCTTTCGATTTCCCAGCGCCTGGTTCGCAATGCGTGCAAGCATTGTTCGGTCATGGTGGAAGGCCGCGAAGTGCTGCGCCAGCTGCGTGCCGAAGGCGTCTCTGCTGAGAAAATGGCGCGCCTGGGCATCGAGATTGATGAGCGCATGCCCTGTTCACAGCCAACCGGATGCGCCAGTTGCCGCCATACCGGCTATTCGGGCCGCCAGGCGGTGTTCGAAATGCTGGAAATGACCGCCGACATGCGCAAGCTGATTGTCTCCGGCCAATTCGACCAGGACGAATTCAAGGCGTTGGCGAAGTCGTCCGGCATGACCTCAATGGCGCAGAATGGATTGCAGTTGGTCGAGGACGGCCGCACCACCTACGCCGAGCTTGTGCGCGTGTTCGGCGAGATCTAGCCCATGGCCAACGCCGATCTTCTGATCTTCACCAAGCAGTTCAGCGCCATGGTGCGCAGCAGTCTGCCATTGGTCCAGGCGCTGGAAAGCCTGGCGCGGGATTCCCCCCGCCGCGCCTTTCGCGTCATGCTGCAGGACATTCTAGAGCAGGTGCGTTGCGGCCGTGATTTCGACCGCGCCCTCACGCAGTATCCGAAGATTTTCAGCAACACCTATGTCGGTGTCGTGCGCGCCGGCATGCAATCCGGTCAGCTGGGTGCCGCCCTGCTGCAGATCAGCGACTACCTGGACAGCCATGACAAGGTGCTGAAGAAGGTCCGCTCAACGCTGATCTATCCGGCGACACTTTTTGCGTCCTTCCTGGTCACGTTCCATGTGATGATTTTCGGTATCCTGCCGCGGTTCCAGTCCCTTTTCTCCGGATACGGCAAGGCGCTGCCCGCGCCAACGCAGTTCGTGATGGACATAGGCGAAGTCTATGCGCGCGACTGGCCCTACATGCTTGGCTTCATAACGCTCGGCGCCGTGTTTTTCTTCGCTTGGGTTCGCACACCGTCAGGGCGGCTGAGTTTTGACCGAATGAAGCTGCGGCTGCCCATCTTCGGACCTTTGATGCGCCTGTCCGCCATGGCGCGCTTTGCCAAGACGCTGGCAATCCAGGTGCAGAACTCCGTGTCCCTCATCGAAGCCATTCGGGTGGCCGCGCCGGCCAACAGCAACAAATACCTGGAAAGCAGCCTGTTGCAGGTGGCCGACCGGATCGAACAGGGCGAAGGCATCTCACAGGCCTTCCGGCGGCAGGAACTTTTTCGCGGCGTGGTGGAGCAGATGGTTTCCGCCGGCGAGCAGTCCGGCGATCTGGCGGGCCCGCTAACGTCGGTTTCCACCTATTTTGAAAGCCTGTGGGTGCAGAAGCTGGAATCGGTCATCGCAACTGTGAACCCATTGCTAACGGCAACGATGGGCCTGTTGATTTCCGGAATGTTGATAGCGGCCTTCCTGCCGGTCTTCGAAGTTTCCGGAGTTGCGGTACAATAAGGTACGCAAAATGGCGCTTAACCCTTTGTTCTTAGTCGCCATTTAGTATTCACAGACATCTTCAAGAGCACTCCATGCCATCCGGCGCCTCGATCATCAGCAGCCATACCGACGATGCGCTGAATGCGGAAATCGCGTTCTGGGCGGCCTCTGCCGGCGTGAGCTTCGTGACGACCGCGCGAGCACAACTGGCTGGCAGCTGCGCGGACGCCACGCCGACCGCTATTTTGTTCGAACTGAAGCAACAGGATGAAGAGGGCATTGATGCGTTGACGCATCTTTGCACGGCCGCGCGCTGCAAGGTGATCGCGATCACCACGCTGGATCAGAAGACGATCTCGTCCATCCGCCGCCTGTTCGACAGCAAGTCGCTTGATGTTGCGGTCATGGCCAGAAGCGAATTCAGCACGCGGCTGCTTTCGGATCTCCTGAAGCTTCGAAAGTCGGGCGCGGCGCTCGACCGCGAAACGCTGGCCGAGGCCATTCGCGATGGCCTGGTGATCGCGCACTACCAGCCCAAGGTGCCTTTCCAGCCCGGCAGCGATCGCTATGGCGTGGAAGCCCTGTGCCGCATCGAACATCCCACGCTCGGGATGCTTTATCCCGACAGCTTCATACCGCTGGCCGAGGCGCATGGCCTGATCCATGACCTGACCGATGCGGTAACGGTCCACGCCTTCCGCAGCCAGGCGGAATGGGACCGGCAAGGCGTCCAACTGCGCCTGGCGATCAACATTTCCCCGAACCTGATGGCGGACAGCCGTTGGTACGACCAGTTCCAGCTCCGCTGCCAGGAATATGCGGTTGATCCGGCGCGAATCATACTGGAAGTGACGGAATCGTCTTCGCATGGCGGCAAGGCGCAGGCGCTGGAAGTCCTGTCGCGGCTGCGCCTCAAAGGGTTCCTGCTCTCGATTGACGATTTCGGTACCGGATTTTCCTCGCTGGAGACGCTCTACAAGCTGCCTTTCGGTGAGCTGAAAATTGACAAGGGCTTTGTCTTCGACCTGCAAAAGAGCCCGGAAGCCCGCGCACTGGTGGAATCCACCATCAGCCTCGCCAAGAAGCTTGGCCTGAAGATCACGGCCGAAGGCGTCGAGAACGAAGAGTTGTTCAACGAGCTGCGCAAACTGCAATGCGACGATGCGCAGGGCTATTTCATCAGCAAGCCGCTGCCCGCTGAGCGCATCTTGCCGTTCCTCTCTGATTGGCGTGCCAGAACCCAGGCCGCTGCGCCATCCAAGTTCGCCGCCATTCACGCACTTCTGGCGGAACTCCTCTCTCCGGCAGAAGATGAAGATTGCACGGTCGTGCTCTCCGAGGCCGCGATGGGCAGCGGGCCAATGGCCATCGCGCTCGAACTGCCTGCGCTGCTGATGGCTGGCAAGATGGTTCAGGCGCTTGCCTGTATCCACCAAAGCCTGGCCGCCTGTGCGAACGGCGACACCCAAATGCTGCCCAAGCTGCAGCAACTCCAGCGCGAGGTGGAGAATGAGCTGCGCAATGAGGGCCGGGCCGAACTTTTGACGCCCAATGGCGAGGTCAAGCTGCTGGGCGGGACGTCCTTTCTGATCGGCCGCCAAGCGGCGGCGGGGGGCACGGACATTGCCATACCCTGTCGCTGGCTCTCGCGTGGGGACAAGTCTCTTCGTCTTTTCCGGCATGATGACGCCTGGCACGTCGAAGATCTGGGCAGCACCAACGGCCACTTCCTCCATGGCGTCAAGATGGCCGTCCGCCATCCTGTGAAACTGGCGCAGGGTATTTTGCGCATCGAGGTGGGCCGGTCTCCCGATGGCCACGCCCCAGCATGGCTTGACCTTGATATACGCGAGAGCGCGGTCGCCCTTGCCTTCGGCATGACCGGTGGGCAGGCGGAGACCGAAAATGTGGTCTGGATCGCCATGTCAGGCGCCGCTGCCATACAGTGCGATACCACTATAAGTCTTGCCGACCAGCCCGCGGACGCTGGTGCAGACATCCAGTTTCGCGATGGAGAACTTTGGGTGGCGCCGCGCGAGGGCCAAACGATTGCCCTGGATGATATTGCATTCCAGCAGGCCGTGCCGCTGCCGCTGGGCAGCACACTGACGCTGGGTTCGGTCACATTGCCCATCCAAGCCTTGCGCACGCCCAGCATCGCCCCTGCAGCCTTGGCTGCGAGCGCATAGGGGCGTTGCCATGACCCTGTGGCCCCGTCTTTTCAAAAAGAAAGAAGCGAACTCCTCCGCCGTGGAGGTGGACCGTGACTGCACCTTGCGGGTGCTGACCAGCGATGCCAGCTGTTTCCTCATTGTCCTCGACCGATCGGGAAAGGAGCTCGCCGAGATTCGCAGCCTGTCCGACGGACCCGCCGCTGATCCGGCGACGCTGGTTTCCAATGCCATGCTTCGCCTTCCAGCCGAACTCCAGAACCGGATTGGAGACGTGCACATCCTGCTCGATGATCCGGAAATTTCCATTGTTGACAGCCGCCATGCCAAGCTGACTCATTTTGAGGGCCGTACCCTGTCGGAGTTCGGCAAGTATCAGCTGGGTGGCCGCCCCTCGGCCTTCGCGTCCTCGCCTTACGGTCAGACCAGTCAGACCGAAAGCGAAAAGCGCATCGTGGGCTATCTGTCGGAAGACAAGTTGAGCGCCGTGCTGTTCTCACTCGGGCGGCTGGCGCGCTATGCAACCTTTTTCGGACCTTGGTCACTCCAGGAGGCGATTGCCAACAGCAGCGATACCGTGGCCACCCTGTCCCTGCATGGGCGATTTTCCACATTGACGCTTGCCAATGAGGCGGCGGGCACCGTCGCGGTACGCCATATTCCACTGGGTACGGCCAGCCTGATCGAAGCCTATGGCGACGCTTACGGGTTGTCCTTCCAGGATGCCGCGCAAGCCATGAAGAGCAAGCCGCGGTTGATTCTGGAAGACGGGGTTGGTCCTGCGGTGGCTTCACGTCAGTCGCTGCTGCCCGTTGTGGAAAGGCTGGCCAGCGAATTCAACGACACGGCGGATTATTTCGAATTCCAGCGGCTCTCTGGCCGTGCGCCCGCCCTTGTGCTGTCCAACTGTGGCCACGAAATCGCGGGCATTACAGACTGGCTGTCGCGCCTGTTGCAGGTGGATGTGCATGGCCGCGCTTTTGGAGGGGTGGAGCGCGGGCTGAATTTCCTGGAAGGCATGCGCAGCGGCCTTCTCAAACTGGGCAACCAGTTGTTCGATTTCGCCGGCGGGCGCTTCGTGCCGTCCAAGCTTTCGCCGGAAGTGCCCAAGGGCAGGCGCGGGTTACAAACTGGCGGCGTCAATAGCCTGACCGCTTCGCTGAAGGCGCTTTCCTCGCAGCCGGTCACGGCCGACACGCTGCGTCCGCTGGCGCCCTACGCCCTGGCTGCCATCATTCCGGCGGCAATCCTGTATGGCGCCTACGCCTATCTGGTGGCGCCTAGCGGCCAGAGGCTGGAAATGAGCGCAAGCGCCTACCAAAGCACGCTGATACAGGCAGCGCCCACGCCGCCGCAAGCTGCCGCAGTTGAGCCCGATTTATGGGCGCGCGATTTGCTCGCGCTCACCGCGTTGATGGCATACGACATGCGGCTTACCGAGCTGACGCTGACGACGGCGGCGCCAGGGGCCATGGGCGAGCTGAAGATTTCCGGCACTTTGCCGCAAGACCAGGCGGACAGCGTGGCTGTGGTCGGAAGATTTCTAAAGCGCGTCAGCGGCCATCGTATCCTAGCCAGACGCCTCAGCGATATCGCGTTCCAGGGCGTTGAAAGCACTGGCGAGAACGCGGCACTGCGATTTGGCATGACGGCGAAGGTAAGCGGAGGCGCCGCGCCATGACCGCCACAGCGATGCCGCAGAAGATTACCTGGGCTACGGCGCTGTTCCTGGTCGTGGGCTGCCTGTTCTGTGTTTATCAGTGGAAAATCGGCGCGCAAGGCATTGCCGCCGACGGCCTGGACAGACTGACCGCCATCCTGCGGGCAGAGGCCATGCCGGCCCACGCCGCGCCCGCCGCAAACACGATCACGACACTGTCCACGCCCGACCTGCTGGCAAAAATGCAAGAAACGGCGACGGCCAGTCGGGTCACCATCAGGACGATCACGCCTGTTCCCGCCAATGCCGACGCATTGCAGATCGTTGCCAGCGGCGATTTCCGCGACATGATGCGGTATCTGGCGCGCCTGGAAACGCTCTCCATCGCGATTACCGGCTTTCGCCTCTCGCAGGACGAAGATGGCGACGCGAACCTGGCGCTCAGCCTGGTCAAGTCCGCCAAGCCCGCCGCGCCGGATGCGCTTGCCGACTATATAGACGCCATGACCCAGTATTCTGCCGTACGCGATCCGTTTTCGGCGGGGGATCCGGTACCGCTGGAGAATGCGGGCAATGAGCTGGGCGACATCAGCTGGACGTATCACCTCTCCAGCATCTCGCTTCTGGGCGCCATGCGCGTCGCCACCATTGACGGCAAGGATTACGAAATCGGTGATACGCTGGCGGGCATGAAGGTCACGGCAATCGGCCCTTCCAGCGTTACGCTCCAGGCCCCTGGCAAGGTGCTGCCGCAGAAACTCCACTTCCGGCGTAACCCGCCGGATTTGGGAGCGCGGCCATGACGCTCGCATTCCAGCGTGTTCGTACGCCGCCCCCGCTGTGCCTGGATCTGAGCGCCATGAGCCATAGCGGTGCGGTGCGGGCCAGCAATCAGGATGCCTGGCTCATTGATCCGGAAATGGGGCTTCTGCTGATTGCCGATGGTGTCGGCGGACAGGGCAATGGCGCCTGGGCCAGTCGCCGGGCTGTGTGGCTGGTGGCGCGTTATCTGAGGCGTGCCGCGCGCTATACGCTGCCAAGATCGGCCCAAAGCCATGAGGAACTGGTGCGCGCGGCCTTGCATTTCTGCGAGCGTCAAATGCGCCGCCATGCGATGCTGGTCGGCGGCAGGCCCAGTGGAACCACGCTGGTGGGTCTTTGGATATCGCCAAGACAATCGGCCGGGGCGGTCGCTTTCAACATAGGCGACAGCAGCCTGTTCCGCATTGCCGGAACTGCGGCCACGAAAATCAGTCACGACCATTCCCTGCATCAATTGTGGGTAAATGGCGGCCAGATTGGTACGGAACCGTCCAAAAGGGTTATCACGCAGGCTCTGGGCATCTCCGCCAATATCCATCCCCACATCCATTCCTTCACCGTGGAACCTGGTGATGTGTTCGTCGCCTGTACGGATGGGCTGACAGGCGCGCTTTCGCAGGCGCAAATCGCGGCGACTGTGAGTTCCCATGCCCAGGCGAGTGAGGGAACTCGTGCGTTGTTGTGCGCAGCGCTGGAACATCTGGCGCGCGACAATGTGACGGCGGCTGTGTGTAAAGTTGCCAGCACCTGAATCCGCGGTGCATCAACGGCTTGGTTGATAAACAATAGCGCGTGCGCGATTTGATTCGCGTGTTTCTCAATGGCGGCCCCGGCTATGCGCCTTCGCACGACACCAACTATTGCCGCGCTGCTGCTGGCCACAGCGCTGACAATGCCGGCCTTGTCGCAAGGCAATGACATTCCGTGGAACCGTGGACTGACCATCACGCGCACATCTTCGGATGACAATATCCGGAATGTCTTTCGCACGCTGTTGCAGCAGAATGGTCTGTCGGTGGTGTTCGGCCCCGGCGTGAACCAGACCGTTTCCTTCCATCTGGAAAATGTGCCGCTGGACGCCGCGTTCACCCAGCTTATTGACCGCCATCGCCTGGTCTACAGCTATGATCCGCGCACCAGAACCGTAACCATCAACAATGCGGGGGGCGGAGCCGGCGGCGGCACAGGCAGCAACGGCAGCACCGTGTTCCTCACCTTGCAGGAGACATCGTTCTCGGAACTGACGGAAGCGCTGGTCAATTTGGGGCTAGGGCAGGGTGGCCTGCGGTTCGATGAGCGATCGCGCACGCTGGCCGTTACCGGGGACGCGGAACGGGTGAAGCAGATCCAGACCCTGGCCGCGAACCTGGAACAGGCACGCAAACTCCAGGCATCCGGCATCACCGATATTCGCGGCCTGCGCCCGGATGAAGTGAAGGTCATTCCCCTGCGCTTCACCGATGTCGGCGAATCCTCGCGCCAATTCCAAGGCCGCACTGTCACCGTCCCCGGCATCGCAGACACATTGCGCGCCATCCTTGGGCTGAATGAGGGCACCGCGCCGAACCTTGGAACAGGCGGCGGGGGGGCGGGGCAGGCTTCCATGCCGCCGGAAATCGGGCGGCCTAGGATATCCATTGACCAGCGCACCAATTCCGTCGTGGTCCAAGGTACACCCCAGGCTATTGCGGCGGTCGAGAAGATCATCGGGCAGCTCGACCGGCCGTTGCAGATGGTTCAGATCGAGGTCCTGATCGTTACGGCCAATATTGGCGTCGCCAAGCAGCTGGGCGTCAACTGGCGCGGCTCACAGGTTAATCCGGGCGGCACGCCCAACAGCCTGGCGGTGGATACCGGCACCAGCGGCGGACGGGTCACCAACGGTACGGGCGGTGATCTGTTCAGCAGCAATGGCCTGGATGCGCTTTCCCTGTTGCCGTCGGTATCGGCAGCAGGCGGAACTGCGGCATCCTTCGTCATCCGCGGTGGGCAGGCTATCATCGAAGCGCAGCTGCAGGCGCTTGCCTCCAACGACCAGGCCCGCATCCTGTCGGCACCCAAGCTGGTGACGCTGGACAATATTACCGCCCGCATCACCCGCAGCCAGAACATTTATGTGCAGGTTGATACGTCCAATCCCAATGGCGGCTTTGGGGGCGTAGGCCTTGAGGAAATCCAGACCGGCCTGACTCTGGAAATCACGCCGTCCATCGTGCCGGCCCAGACGGACCGCGACCAGTCTCTGGTTCGCCTGAACCTGCGCGC
Organism: Pseudomonadota bacterium; assembly: GCA_023427355.1. Classification (GTDB taxonomy): domain Bacteria; phylum Pseudomonadota; class Alphaproteobacteria; order Micropepsales; family Micropepsaceae; genus Rhizomicrobium. Next base: position 2,054 of record JAEZBK010000069.1, on the reverse strand, counting down.
GCAGAACTCTGCGCCTGGCACCGGATCGTTCGGACAGATTGATGTTGTGTCGCAGGAAGTTCAGACCAACGTGCTGGTGCCGGACAGCGATACCTTCGTGATCGGCGGCCTGTTCGACGACAGCCAGATCAAAAAGCAGTCGGGTGTTCCCGGCCTGAAGGATATTCCCATTTTGGGCGCGCTTTTCAGAACTGATGAAACCCAGAATTCGCTTGGCGAAACCATTTTCTTCATCACGCCGCGCATCGTGGATGAGCGCACAATGCTCCAGAGCGATATCGCACTTCGGGACGGATCGGCAGAATATATCCGCCGCGCGCGCGCGCAATTGAGCGATGGCAGCGACGGCGAAGCGAAGGATGCGCCGCTTCCGCAGGGGACCGGCGCCCTTGAAGAAGACGAATGATGCGCCGATGGCTGTATCCGGCTCTTATCCTCCTGTTTTCCGCGACGGGATTGGCGGCCGTAGCGGTCGGCTTCTACATGCCGCAAATTAGGGACGCCATGGTGTTCGAGCCGGCAAGACGAAATGTGGAAGACGCAGTGCGCCGCATCGCGGAAGGCCAGCGCGTGGCTTTGACCAAGACCGGGAAATTTGTGCCGCTTTCCGCGGCGAACACGGCGCCCGGTTCGGCGGCGCTGGGCCTGGATTGGACATCGCTGTCCGGGCAGGGGTTCCAGTTCGACGCCGCGTTGCAGCCCAGCCGCCAGCTGCGGGTACGGGCGTTGCCACAGCCGGATGCGGTGAGCGCCTTGCGTGTGCCTGCGCAGATGTATGTTGTGGACCTGTCGCCCAAGGGCGAATTTGTGCGCGGAGCTTGGCTGCCATGACGCTCCGCCCCGCTATCGCCATCCTGATGCTTGTCGCCATGGGATTATCGGCAGCAGCCGCGCCCATAGCGGTGCCGCCAGACACTGTGGTCACCGCGCCGGAATGGCAGACCGGTTCGGCGTGGTACTACAGCGATGGATATGGTGTGAAGGTTTCCTCTAGCGCCAACGGCGTGGCGGTGTTCGAGCGCCTGGACGCGCCGGGGCAATGGTTTTCGCGCCAGGGCTTTCTGCGCAAGGACCTGGTATCGGGAACGGCGACACGCAATTCGATCTATCGCACGCTACCCGATAGCTCGGGCAACAGCCTGAGCGCGCGCGCTCCCCTGACGTTCGAGCGCGAATATCTTTCGAACGGAAAGCTGTTGGTGCATGCCAGTTCCTGGACCCTGGAGGGTCGCGAGACCATTACCGTCCCTGCGGGCACATTTGATTGCTATGTGATTGTCTGGCGTACCCGCAGCCTGAAATCGGATTGGACCGGTTTTGAGCGCTGGTGGTACAGCCCGGCGGCGCAGAACTACGTGCGGCTGGAATACAAATATGGCCCGGCCGAAGCCAGTTCGCGCGTGCTGATGCGCTACAATCTGGGGCAGCGCGCGGCAGAATTGCCTGCCCCGCCTCAGGCGCTCGCGTTGAACATGCCGGCGCCAGAAAATATTGAGCAGCAGCCATTGCCACCGACGACAGCCGAGCCTGCGCCTGCGGTGGAGATGCCAAGCCCCGCTCCCATCGCGGCCCTGCAGGCGGCGCGTGCGCCTGTACCCACGGCAATCACAACGCAGCAAACCGCTACGGGTGGCGAATATGTCTGGCGCGTGCAGCTGGCCTCCTCCAAGGATCCGCAGGCGTTGCGTGCAGAACTGGACAAGATCCTGGCTCGTCATGCGAAGCGGTTTGAAGGCCTTCCATCGGGCATCGCCACCGCGCAGGTCGCGGGACGCGGCATCTTTCATCGCGCCTGGGTGGGAAATTTCGCCTCAAACCGCGAGGCGGAAAAGCTGTGCGTTGCGCTGAAAGCCGACGGCCGGGTCTGCACCGTCATGCGTGCCTCTGCCGAGGCTGAAGCCGCGGGTTAAACCCCGGCCAGAGCCAGGTAAAAACCTGGGGCAAGTTCGGGGTAAAGCGCAAAAAGCGCACCGCTGGCGCACAGAAACGGACCAAACGGAACTGCGCTCTGGCCCGTGGCTGCGCCCCGCCACATAGCAGGTACCTGCCACAGC
>JAEZBK010000018.1 GCA_023427355.1 Pseudomonadota bacterium | reverse complement strand
CCCCGTCCCATACCCCGACGGCGCTCCACCAGACGGATATGGTCCCAGAACGGACGGCCGGGCTGGTTCGGTGCCCCCCACGGGACCGTGCCCGGCCGTCCAAATCTCCCCAAAAACAGGCCGCAGCGACAAAGCATTACAGGCTGAGGCCTTGCGCCTTTGGTCCGGCGCACGATATTTCCTTCCCCATCAACCGGGGGTTCCCCGGCCAGAACAGCCGCCCCGGCTCCATGGGCTTTAGGGGCGCCCCATGAGGCGATAGAATTTCATGCGCACATTGCACCGGGCCGTTTCCGTCAGCGCCTTTGCCATCCTGGTGGCGGGCTGCCAGCTCACACCTCCGCCCACGGCCCTGAAGTCCACCGACGTCCCCGTCGCCTTCACCGCGCCGGTCGTGGACCGCAACGCCCCGGTGTGGCCCACCGCCAACTGGTGGACCCAGTTCAACGCGCCCGAACTGCCGCAACTGATCGAGATGGCGATGGCCGAGAATCTCGACCTGCGCGTCGCCGCCAACCGCGTGCTGCAGGCCGAGGCCGCCAGCACCGTGGCGCTGTCGGGCCTGATGCCCAGCGTCAATGGCAGCCTGGGCAGCCGCCGCAACGAAAACAATTTCGGCGGCGCCGACAGCTTCAGCGCCGGCCTCACCGGCAACTATGTGCTGGACTTCTTCGGCCAGAACCGCGCCCGCCTGGGCGCGGCCGAGGAAAACCTCCGCGCCGCCCGCTATGCCCAGACCGTGACCGGCCTGTCGGTCGTGCAGGCCGTGGCGAATTCGTATTTCCAGATCCTGTCGCTGCGCGAACGCATCATCATCACGCGCCAGAACCTGGCGCTGTCGCGCCGCGTGCTGGAAATCAGCCAGGCCAAGTTCGCGGCCGGCGTGTCGTCGAACCTGGACGTGATGCAGCAGACCGCCACCGTGATGGCGCAGCTCTCGCAGCTGCCGGGCCTGATTGAGCAGGAGCGCCAGGCGCGCTATGCACTCGCCATCCTGCTGGGCATGCCGCCCGAAGGCATCGAGATCAAGGCGCAGAACCTGGACGGCCTGACCACGCCGACCGTGCAGCCGGGCACCCCGTCGGACCTGCTGCTGCGCCGCCCGGACATCGCCCAGGCCGAAGCCAACCTCCTGGCCAGCCATGCCAACCTCGACGCCGCGCGCGCCGCCTTCTTCCCGCAGATCAGCCTGAGCGCCGGCGTGAACTGGTCGGCCGCCCTGGTGGGCACGCTGTTCGACCCGGCCAGCATGGCCTGGAACATTGGCGCGTCGCTGGCCCAGACCATCTTCGACGGCGGCGCCATCAATGCCCGCAGCCAGTCGGCCAAGGCGGACCAGGATTCACAGATCGCCAACTACCGCCTCACCGTCTTCCGCGCCTTCCAGGCGGTGGAGCAGGCGACGGGCAATGCCGATGCCGTGACGCAGCAGATGGACTATATCATCCAGCAGGAACGCGCGGCGGTGGAAGCCCAGCGCATCTCCGAACTGCAGTATCGCGAAGGCACGATCGACATCACCACCCTGATCAGCGCCGAACAGTCCATGTTCAACGCGCAGAACTCGCTGGTGCAGACGCGCCTGGCCAAGCTGCAGGCCAGCGTGCAGCTCTATATCGCGATGGGCGGCGGCTGGAACCAGAAGCAGTCCGATGGCGAGTATGTGAAGCAGCTGGACTGGTTCCCGCTGTAATCGGAACAGCGACAAGAATGGAAAAAGCCCGGTGTCACCACCGGGCTTTTTTGTTTCTCCCCCGTCGCAAGCCCTGCTCGAGATATCCGGACGTTCAGAAGCCGAACAGCTTCGCCGCGATGCGCGGGATCAGCGCGTCGAACGTCAGGGGCGCGGTCGTGACCGCCAGGTTGATGCAGGGTTCGCCCGGATCGGCGATGGGGTTGTGGCGGGTGTCCATCGTCGCCACTTGCAGGTCGCCGGGGCCGTAAGAGCCCGTCTCGTCCGTGAAGCCGCCGCGCAGCACCAGCGTATATTCCTCGCCCTGATGGCCATGGGCACCGGTGTCGGCGCCGGGGGCGCCCTTGAGCAGCCGGACGCGGGTGCGGCCGCGGCGATACAGATTGGCATAGGCCAGGTTCGGCCCCATGGCGCGCCAGCGCACAGCCGACAGGTCGTGGCCCAGCACATGGCGCAGCGCCGAAGGCGTGCCGTCGCGCGAAGGCGTAGGGCGCGGCTGGGGCTGGACCTGGTCCAGCCGGGCCAAGGTGGCCGCCAGCGCACCATCGTGCAGCGGCACCGCTTCGGTGAGCAGCGCGCCGCCCAATGCTTCGGCCTGTGCGACGGCGCCGCGGCAAGCCGCACAGAAGCTCAGATGCGTGGCGACGATGAGCGAGACGCCCTCGTCCAGCGTGCCGGCCGCATAGGCCAGCAGCAGATCGTCCTGCGGATGGTGGCGGGCGCTCATGCCTCGCCTCCCTCGCCTGTCATGGCCGCGCGCAACCGCGCCATGGCCAGGCGCAGGAGCGACTTCACCGTGCCCAGCGGCACGCCCAGTTCGGCGGCGATCTGGCTGTGGGGGTGGTCGGAGAAGAAAGACAGTTCGATCACCCGCGCCTGTTCCTGCGGCAGGGCCTTCAGCGCCTGGCGCAGCGGCGCTTCATTCTGTTTCCAGTAAAGGCCGTCATCGGCCGCCTGCGGCGCCTCGCACAGGGGATCGTCAGGGTCCAGTTCCGGGCGGCGTTCGCGCCGAAGCTGGTCAATGCGCTGGTTGCGGGCGATGGTGAAAATCCAGGTCGCGGCCGAGGCCTTGGCCGGATCGTAGAGATGGGCCTTGCGCCAGACGGAGAGCATGGCTTCCTGCGCCACCTCCTCGGCCAGGTTGGCGCTGGCGCCCAGCCGCATGAGGTAGGCCTTCACCCGCGGGGCAAAATGGGCGAACAGGGCGGCAAAGGCGGCCCGGTCGCGCGCCTGCGCCACCTGGGCGATCATCGCGGCATGATCCTGGCC
>JAEZBK010000301.1 GCA_023427355.1 Pseudomonadota bacterium | reverse complement strand
CCACTAGGCAGGCAGGGGCGTGGGTTCAGCGCGGCCGCAAAGGCCGCGCGGGCAGCCGGCCGGGCCCGGCGGCTCATGCGCGTGCGGGTGACGGGACACCGGGCGGGCAGGCAGGATCGCGCCTTTGCGCCGTGTACGGAGCAATGGCCGGGGCGTGGCCGGACCGGGCGCGGTCAGGGCAGTCCGCCCAGGCCGCCGCCCCCCAGCCCGCTGCCGCCGCCCATGGGCTGGTTCTGCATCTGGGACATGCCGCGGCACGAGCCGAAGCCTTCGCCCCAGCCCATGCGATAGCCGCGGTTGCTGCGATACGAGTCATCGTCGCGGATCTGCGTGCTTTCGCGCGGATTGGCGCTGGGCCGGGCGCTGGCGCAGCCATCGGTATAGCCGGCTTTGTAGTCGGCGGTGGCGCGCATGGCGCGAGTCTGGCGGCTCTCGAACAGGGCGCAGGAGCCCAACAGGGGCAGCAGCAGGATCAGGGCGGTGCGTTTTCTCATGGGGCTGTTTTACCCCGGATTAACGCGCAAGGGCGTTAAATCCTGCCACAAAAGCGGGCCGGCCCAGCCGGACCCGAATATGGGTATGGTGGATGGAACGGGCCGAATTTGCGCGACTGCGCATCATGCTGCTTTCGGGCAAGACCCATGGGGCGCAGACGCTGCGCTCGGTCTTGGCCCTGGCCGGCGTCATCAAGATCATCAATGTCGTGGAACCGCGCCGGGCGCTGGACCTGCTGACGATGGAGCATTTCGACGCCGTCTTCGCCGACGAGGCGGCCGGGCAGGTGGAAGAACTGGGGTTCGCGCTGGCGGTGCGGCGCACCAAGGCGGTGCTCAATCCCCTGGTGCCGGTCTTTGTCTTCCAGGAGCATGCCCGCCGCCGCACTGTCGAGCTGGCGCGCGACCTGGGCGCCAACGATTTCATCACCTGCCCGATCAGCCCCAAGACGGTGATGTCGAAGCTGCAAGCCGCCCTGATGGCGCCCAGGCCCTTCATCAAGGCCCCCGCCTTTTTCGGCCCCGATCGCCGGGCCAGGGCGCGGCCGGCCTGGTATGGCGAGGACCGCCGGATCCGCGCGCCGCGCAAGGTGACGCTGAACAAGCCGCCGGGCGATCCCGTGCTGGTGTGAAGCGGCCGGGATAGAGAGAACAAATTCCCACAACCTCTGGATGCCGTTCGTGGCCGGGACATCGGTCCGAAACCGGGGAATTATCGCCTATCCAACGGGGCCTGAAAAATATTCGCTGGCCTTAAGCCCCTTTGACGCCAGAGAATTTTCCCGGCCAAGTACAATCTGGAGTGGATATTCCTATCCTCCCCCTGTTTGGAGTATAGGATAATTGTCCCAATTACGTAGTTGACACCACACGGGCCATATGTTGTTATTACGGGGTAATTTGAAGGCCGACCCCGATGGGTAAGAATATATTCTCCGCCAAGCACTTCCACGATGAGGCCGCCGCCCGCCAGTGGTTTGAGAAGGCCCGTTGGCCCAATGGCCCCTATTGCCCGACCTGCGGCACCGTGGAGCCCTACCAGACCAAGAAGGCTGGCCGGTACCGCTGTAAGGCCAAGGAGTGCCGCCGCGACTTCACGGTCATGACGGGCTCTGTGATGGAGCGCAGCCACGCCAAGCTGACCCAGTGGGCCATGGCCTTCTGGCTGGCCGCTTCCTCCAAGAAGGGTTTCTCCGCCCACCAGCTCCACCGGGCGCTGGGCTGCCAGTACAATACCGCTTGGTTCATGCACCACCGGATCATGGAAGCGATGCGCCAGGGCGGTTTGGACCTGCCCCCGATGGGCGGCAATGGCAAGATCGTGGAAGCGGACGAAACCTACTTTGGCAACGCCGAGAGCCACGAACTGCCCGCCTCCCGCCGTGGCCGTCCCTACACCAAGTCCGGCAAGACCGGCCCCGGCGGCAAGCGCGCCGTGGTGACGCTGGTGGAGCGCGGCGGCAAGGTCCGCAGCTTCCACGTCCCCCGCGCCGACAAGGCCACTGTTTCCAAGATCGTGACGGACAATATCCACCACGAAAGCCGCCTGCACACGGACGAAAGCCGCCTCTACACGGGCGCGGACCAGTTCTTTGCGGCCCACGAAACGGTCAACCACAGCCGCAAGGAATACGCTCGCGGCGACGTGACCACCAATTCAGCGGAAGGCTATTTCAGCATCTTCAAGCGCGGGATGCGCGGTGTGTACCAGCACTGCAAGGAAAAGCACCTGCACCGCTATCTGGCGGAATACGACTTCCGCTACAATCATCGTGAGGCGCTTGGGTTTGATGATGAAACCCGCACGATTGCCGCCATTAAGTCTGGCGAGGGCAAGCGTCTCACCTACCATCAAGCTAACTAAGGACCGGAGCCTCAAGGCTCTGGCGGCGCATTTCAGCCGGTGGCGGGATCGGCAGGCTTGATTTCACACCCATACATGGTGGAATCCAACCTGAACGGATGACGATTCGCATTGATTACTCGCTGGGGCCGGACGGCTACAGGCAGGGCCAATTCCGGCCCAACAGGAGTAAATCAAATGTCGAAGTCTCATACGTTCAAAGTGGGCCGCGATGCCAAAACCGGAGAGTTCGTTCCGGTTAAGGAGGCGATCCGTCGTCCGGCGACTACGGTTGTCGAAACGATCAAAGTGCCGAGCAAGTCTAAGTAAGACTTGATCTAGGAAGCGCCCTTTCGCTGTGGTGGTGGGAGGGCGCTTCTGATTCGTACAGAATCATTTCCACGACTCAGCGTCAACTCAACTGGCACCACAGCCTTCAACCTCGTTCCTCTATGCAGGTGAAGCAAATGCCCACTTCCTCATTGTACTGACCCGGTATCAGCGGGCCGCCACAATGCACGCACCTATCACTTTGATCTGTGATCTTCGGCTTTGTCTTTCGGATACTCTTTAGTTGAGTCGGCGCGCCAGCGAAGGCCCCGGCGAGCGTTGCTTTCAGGCGATCTTCAACTTCCTTGACCGTAATCTTTTCGGGCTTGTCAGATGGCTGAGACACTTACACGCTCCCAAGCAATTAAGGCTCTCAAATCCCTTATATCAGTTCGCCGCCCCTCGCCAAATGACAACGCATTTGACGTTTTCCATTTTGGCGTTATGCCGCGCGGCTTCATCGATGGAAGCCTTCATCGGCCTAAAGAAGAGCATCGATCCATAGTGCTAGTCGTAGGCGCTGTTCTCGATCAGGCGTTGGAAGGTGCAATTCTAACCAAATTGCCGGGCATAAAGCCTGGAAACGAAAACTATCTCTTTTCAGACGATGCAGCCCCACTGAGAGATTTTGACGCGAAGATCAGAATGGCCTTTGCCCTTGGGCTTTATGGCGAAGCAGTCAGATCAGACTTGTCTTTGATAAGGTCAATCAGAAACACGTTCGCGCACAGCAGGCTGGATATCACGTTCGAGACGCCCGAGGTTGCGCAAGCCGTAAAGTGGTTCACGCTCCCATCTCGCGCACCGAATTTCGTTTATGGCGGCGCAAAGGAAAGCCCTTGCCAGCTATTTATCGATGTTAGCTGGCAATACGCACTGAACCTGATCACTTACGAGGCTGGGGTGATAGACCACCACAGGGCCCTGATCTTAGACATTCCAGAAACGCCGCAAGTACAGCAGCTAGCAGCCCTTCTGGCTCTTCAACCCGAGAATCCCAGTCCGAATACGCCTTCAGACCCGCCGCCATCATCGCGGAATAACGATCAGGGCTAAGACCGCTAGCGCCGCTACCGTCGCCGGGTATCGCGCCCACCGGGGCCGCATCCATGTCCAAGCCATCCGGCCCACAAGAGCCGCCAGCGCCAGCGTTAGAATGATCCGCGTCCCGTCGCTCATTGGGAGCACCATCTGTGCAAGCCATAAGGCACCTGCCGTGTTGATCGTCTTTTCCTTGTCCATGTCCGCCTCCCTTGTTCAGAGCCGGATACCGCCCGAACAGTTGTTGCGAACACTGCGCCCCAGTAGGGCATCGGTCTAGGACTTTAATCCTCACTAGCGTGAGTGGCAGAATATAGCATAAAGTGGCGGCCTGTCATAGGCTTACTAGCGCTTGTGCCTGTGGTGTCAACTACGTAATTGGGATAATTGTCCCATAATCGCGACACTCATCGCGCAGAAAGGGATATAAGCACATGGGGACTTTCCACGATCCGGCAATTTTCCTGGCCGCCCAGCGCGCCGGCCTGGCCCAGCTCATCGTCATGCAGGTCTATGCCATTCCGGCGGACGAGATGCGGGCGCCCACAAGGGGCCGCCCGCTGGCGGCACGGGCCCGCCAGATCGCCATCCACCTGGCGCGGCGCGTGTTCCAGATGAGCTACAAGCAGCTCGCCGCCGAATTCGGGCGCGACCGTTCCACCATCATTCATGCCTGCCAGGTGATCCGCAACCAGCGCGCGGACAATGGCGAGTTCGATTCCACCCTGTGCTGGATGGAATCCCATCTGCGCCATGCCGCGGGGCACCAGCCATGACGATGCCTTGCGAAGCGGAGATCGCGCGCGAGGCGCGGCGGGTCTTGCGGCGGCTGGCTTCGCCGCGCGCGGTGTTGTTCCAGCGCGATGGCGATTTCGCCCTGGCGCGCAGCGCCGCGGCGGCAGGCGCATCGCGGCTGGTGGTGACGGCGCCCTTTGCCGCCGCATTTTTCCGCGCCGGCTGGATCAGGCCCGATGGGCCGGGCCGCTTCGTGCTGGCCGATGCGGGCCGCGCCTTCCTGGTGCGCAGCCTGGGCGGACCGGACGGACACGCGCAACAGCATCGCGACATGCAGATGCAGGCGGCGGACGGCGCGCGCTTGCGGATCAACATGGCGGAATCGCCCCTGGCGCGGCTGAAGGCCCGCGACCTGGTGGACGCGACGCAGTTCGCGGCGGGCGAAAAGCTGCGGCGCGATTTCACGCTGGCGCAACTGACGCCGCGCATGGGCGTGGACCTGACCCGGCCGGTGGTGTCGGGCGGCGCGCAGGGCGGCGAGACGATCAGCGACATCGCGATGGCGGCGCGCCAGCGTTTCTCGCGCGCCATGGCGGCGGCGGGGCCCGGCCTGTCGGACCTGGCGTTCGAGGTGTGCTGCGACCTGGTGGCGGTGGAACGGGCCGAAGCGCGGCGCGGCTGGGCGAAGCGGTCGGGACGGGTGGTGTTGTGCCTGGCGCTGGACCGGCTGGCGGCCCATTACGGCCTGACCATCACCCTGGCGCGCGCGCCGATCCGGGCCTGGTCGCTGGACGAGGCGGGCTAGTAGCCCTGCGCGCGCAGGTCTGCGGCGATTTCCGCCTTCACATCGGCAAGCGTGCGGCCTTCGGGAGCGGACAGGCCGAAGGCGGAAGCAAAGGCAAGGGCGCCGGCGCATGCGGGGATGCCGCAATCCTGGTTCCGCGAGAGACCGCTAGCGGGTTCCTGGATCTTGG
>JAEZBK010000246.1 GCA_023427355.1 Pseudomonadota bacterium | reverse complement strand
GGCCAGGCCGGCAATGTCGGCCCGCTGGTGACCAAGACGCTGGTGATCTGCGGCGATCCCAACACCACCGCGACGGGGCCGCAGGGCCAGCAGGTGGCGTGGCTGCGCGCCTATGACAAGGCGACCGGCAAGGAGCTGGGCGCGATCCCGATGGCCGAGGGCCAGACCGGTACGCCCATGACCTATGCCGTGGGCGGCTGGCAATACATCGTGCTGTGCATCGCGCCTTCGGGCTCGGGCGGCAGCGAGATGCTGGCCTATCGCCTGCGCACCATCTGACGGCGCGACGGCACAATCAGACGGGGAAGGGCGCGGGGGTTACCCGCGCCCTTTTTCTTTGGTCCGCCGGGTGTTGCGTTTGCTGCATGGGGGGGCGGGGACAAAGTCTTACAATTGGTTCCTTGCCGGCGGGCAGGGGCGGGGAAATAATAATACTATTGAACGGACGTCTGGGAGGTGCGTATGAAACGCCTGCTTGCCTGTACGCTGTTGTGTGTCCCCGCTGTTGCAGATTTCGCCGCCGCGCAGGATTTGACGCTGCCGCCGGGTTTCAGCGCCACGCTGGTGGCCGACGGGCTTACCAATGCCCGCCATATCGCGGTGCGCGGGCGCGATATCTATGTTTCCACCAACACCACGAACACCAACGCCACGCCGCAAGCGATCTGGGCGGTGCGCATGGGGCCGGATCACAAGGCGCAGCAGGTGACCAGCTTCGGCACTGTCTGGGGCGGCACCGGCATCCGCGTGCAGGATGGCGCGCTCTATGCCGCCAGCGGCACCACGGTGTGGCGCTATCTGCTTGATGACGGGCTGGTGCCGAAGGCCGCGCCCGTGGCGATCGTGGAGGGGATGCAGAACCGCAACAACCGCAACCGCATCCTTGCGTTCGATGAAAGCGGCGGCCTGTATGTGGCGCTGGGCGGTGACGGCAACAATGCCTGCGCCATCGGCGGCAGGCTGGCTGCAGCGCCGGGGCCCGATCCGTGTCCCGAACTGGCGGATCGCGCGGGCATCTGGCGTTTCTCGGCCACCAAGCCGGGCCAGCAATTCCGCGAGGGCGAGCATTATGCCACCGGCATCCGCAACATGACGGCTTTCCGCTGGCTGCCACAGCAGAAGGCGCTGTATGGCATCCTGCACGACCGCGATGACGGAGCGCAGGTCTGGCCGCAATATTTCACCAAGGCGCAGGAGCTGGCGGTGGGCGATGCGTTGTACCGAATTTCGCGCGGTACCGATTTCGGCTGGCCCTATAGCTATTATGACGGCGGGCGCAACTTGCGCCTGCAGTCGCCCGATTATGGCGGCGACGGCAAGATGCCGGCGCGGAAGAAAGCCGACACGCCGGTGCTGAGCATGGTGGTCGAGCCGAGCAAGGCGGCGCCGGTGGACATGGTGTTCTATGACGCGCCGCAATTCCCCGCGCCGTGGCGGGGCGGGCTGTTCATCAGCCGCCATGGCGGCATCGGTCCGAACAAGCCCGGCGGTTACGAAGGTTACGACATTGTCTTTCTGCCCATGGACGCCAAGGGGACGCCGGGCAAGGTGATCCCGTTCGTCACGGGTTTTGCCGGGCCGTCACCCGATGACCGGACCATTCCGAGGGCGGCGGCGCGGCCCAATGGGCTGGCGATCACCGATGACGGCGCGCTGCTGGTGGTGGATTCCAAGAATGGAAAGCTGTGGCGCATCGCCTATGGCGGCACGCGCTGAAAGCGAAAGGCCCGGCGCGGGTCCGGGCCTTTTCACATAGCGGCGGACTTACTTGGGCTGCGGCGTGGTGCGCAGGTAGGGCTTGATGGTCTTGTAGCCGGGGAAGAGCGTGTCGGCTTCCTCGTTCGAGACGGCGGCGGTGATGATGACGTCGCCGCCCTGTTTCCAGTCGGCGGGCGTGGCCACCTTGTGCTTCGCATTGAGCTGGAGGGAGTCGATCACCCGGATGATCTCCTCGAAATTGCGGCCGCAGGTCATGGGATAGACCAGGATCAGCTTGATGCGCTTGTCCGGGCCGATGATGAAGACATTGCGCACGGTCGCGTTGTTGGCCGGGGTGCGGCCATCGGAGGTGCCTTCGGTGTCGGCGGGCAGCATGCCATAGAGCTTGGAGACGGCCAGGTCGGTGTCGCCGATCATGGGGAAGTTGGGGCCGATGCCTTGCGTCTCGGCGATGTCGGCGGCCCATTTGGCATGGTTCTCGACCGGATCCACCGACAGGCCCAGCGCCTTGACGCCGCGCTTGTCCAGTTCGGGCTTCAGCCGCGCCACTGCGCCCAGTTCGGTCGTGCAGACCGGCGTGAAATCCTTGGGATGCGAGAAGAACAGCACCCAGTCCTGGCCGATCCAGTCATGGAAACGGATCGTGCCTTCGGTCGTCTGTGCGGTGAAGTCGGGGGCGATGTCGTTGATGGCGAGGGTCATGGCGGGGCTCCTGGGCAGGCAGGCCAAGACTAACCCGGCTTGACCGGCGCGCGCCATGGGCCTAATGCCGGGCGCAGGTGCAAGGTGTAGGGAATGGAGTGTGATGCTCCAGCTGCCCCCGCAACTGTAACCGGCGAGCTTTCGTCCACGTGCCACTGGGGGAACCTGGGAAGGCGGGCGCAGGCGGCGACCCGGGAGCCAGGAAACCTGCCTCGCGCCGTCGTCTTGTATCCTGCCGGGGTGTGCGGGGTGCAGCGGGGTAAACCGCAGCGGCGACAAAGCTGGAAGCGCGCCGCGGGGGACCATGACCTTTCCCGAGATGAATCCGTGGCGTCTTCCGTATTTGGAGACTGCAACGTGAAATCTGTTCTTTGTACCTCTACGGCCATCGCGCTGTGCCTGTCGCCTGTCATGGCGCAGGAAATCTCGGTGGTGACGGCGACGCGCCTTGTGCAGCCGCTGGACACGGTGGCCGGCAGCATCAGCGTGATCGGCGAAGAGGAAATCGCGGCGCGCCAGCTGCGCTCGCTGCCCGATATCCTGTCGGCCGTGCCGGGGCTGAATCTTGTGCGCACCGGCGGCCTGGGCGGGCAGACCTCGCTGTTCCTGCGCGGCACCAATTCCAACCACACCAAGATCCTGCTGGACGGGATCGATATTGCCGACACCTCGACGCCGTCGGGCGCCACGGACCTGGGCAAATTCCTGGCGGGCGACATTGCGCGCGTCGAGGTGCTGCGCGGGCCGCAATCGGGGCTGTATGGCTCCGACGCCATTGGCGGGGTGGTGAACATCATCACCAGGGCCGGGGAGGGGCCGCTGACGCTGCGCGGGCGCGTGGAGGCGGGCAGCTTCGACAGCGTCAACCAGTTCGCCTCGCTCAGCGGCGCGCAGGGGCGCGTGTCCTATCGCGCCACGCTGGAGCATGTGCGGGCCGGGGCGACGCCGGTGACGCCGCTCACGCTCCTGCCGCCGGGGCAGGCGCGCAATCCGGATGTCTTCGACAATGTGACGGCCAGCACGAAGGTGGGCATTGACGTGACCGACGACCTGTCGCTGGGCCTGACGGCGCGCTGGTCGCAGAGCCTGAGCAAGGTCACGGGCGACGCGTTCGATCCCTTCCTGTTTGCCGTCTTGCCATCGGCCTTGCAGACGCGCATCCACGGGCAGACCTGGCAGGCGCGCGCCACGGCGAACTGGACGCTGGGCTGGCTCGACCAGACGCTGGGCCTGGCCTATGGCAGCAACCAGAACCGCACCAGCGATCCCGACAATGGCCCCTTCGCCGCATCGGGCGATCGGGTGAAACTGGACTGGCTGGGAACGGTGCCGCTGGCAGACGGCCATGTGCTGGTGCTGGGTGCGGAGACGGCGCGCGATGCGGTGCATATCCCGCTCAGCGCCGGTTACACCACCCATGCGGGTTTTGCCGAGATCAATTCCGATTTCGGTTTCGCCACGGTCAGCGGCAGCCTGCGCTATGACGATAACAGCCAGTTCGGCGATCGCCTGACCTGGCGCATCGCGCCGCGCCTGGCGCTGGGCGATAGCGGCTTCAGCCTGAAGGGCAGCGTGGGCACCGGCTTCAAGGCGCCGTCGCTGGACCAGCTCTATCATTCCTATCCGGCGTTCTTCTTCTTCGCCAATCCCAACCTGAAGCCCGAGACCAGCACGGGCTATGAGGCGGGCATCGAGGGCGGGGTGTGGGACGTGACGCTTGGCGCGACCTGGTTCCACAACAGCATCCGGAACCTGATCGCCACCGATCCGGTCACCTTCACGACCGTCATCAATATCGGCCGGGCGCGGACACAAGGACTGGAAGCCTTTGCGGCGTGGAAGCCCTTGGACGATGTGTCGTTGCGCGCCGACTATACCTTCACCGAGGTGCAGGACCGGGCCACGGGCCTGCAACTGATCCGCCGCCCGGCGCACAAGGCCAGCCTGACGGGCGGATGGCAGTTCCGCCCCGATGCCGATGTGAGCGTGACGGCGCTGTATGTGGGGCCGTGGTTCGATGGCAGCCGCGATTTCTCGGTGCCGCGCCTGAAGACGCAAGGCTATGTCACGGTGAATGTGGCGGCCCGCTGGCGGGCGACACAGATGTTCACCCTGTTCGCGCGGGGCGATAACCTGTTCGATGAGTCCTGGCAGAACCCTGTCGGATTCCTGGGCGCGGAGCGGGCCTTCTATGTCGGCGTGGAAGCAAGGCTGTAAGGCGATGATGGTGGGGGCGGTGCTGTGCGCCGCCCCCCTGCCGTCTGCGGCGCAGGTGCCGCCTTCTGCCCCGCGTGCGCAAGGCGCACGGGCGGAAGGCGCACCCAGGCGCATCATGTCGCTGAATATCTGCACGGATCAGCTGCTGCTGGCCTTGGTGCCGGAGCGGCGCATCGCATCCCTGACCTTCATGGCGCGCGAGCCGGTGCCGGTGCGGATGTGGCCGCAGGCCGCGCGCATTCCCATCAATCGCGGTTCGGCGGAAGAAGTGCTGGCGGCCCGGCCCGACATGGTGCTGACCGGGCCATTCCTGCCGGTGTTGACGCGGCATCTGCTGGAGCGCAGCGGCGCGCGCATCGTGGAAGTGCCGCTGGCGGAAAATTTCGACCAGATCGCCGATGTGACGCGGCTGGTGGCGAAGGCGGTGGGAGCGCAGGCGCGCGGCGAGGTGCTGGTGGCGCATATGCGCGAAGATCTGCGCGCGCTGCGTGACGGCCGTCCCGCAATGCCCATCCGTGTCGCCGAATGGGGCACCGGTGGCTATGTGCCGGGGCAGGGCGGGCTTTTCGGGCAGGTGCTGGCGGCCGTGGGCGCGCGCAGCATCGCGCAAGGCGATGGGTATTATGACGTCGAGGCGCTGGTGGCGGGCCGGCCGCAGGCGCTGCTGTTTGCCGACACCTATGCCGGGCTGGCGACGCTGCGCGCCGACCAGAATGACCATCCGGCGCTCAAGGCGCGGTTCGCGCGGGTTTCCTATTCCAGCTTCTATGGCTGCGGCGTGCCGCAGGTGGCGGCGGCGGCGCGCCGGTTGCAGGCCGACCTGAAGCAGGCGGTGGCGCGATGAGGCCGCTGACGCTTCTTCTTGTGCTGCTGGGGGTGCTGGCCTTTTGCGCGTCGCTGCTGGCGGGGCGGGTGTGGCTGCCGCCCGCGCGCCTGCTCGATCTGGTGAACGATCCGGGCAGCATGGCGGCGCTGATCCTGCGCGAGATCCGCCTGCCGCGCAGCGTGCTGGCGCTGATGGCGGGGGCCACGCTGGGGTTGGCGGGCGCGGTGCTGCAGGGCTTCACGCGCAATCCGCTGGCGGAACCGGCATTGCTGGGCGTCTCGTCCGGCGCGGCGCTGGGCGCGGTGATCGCGATCTATTTCGGACTGGTGACGCTGTCGCCCGCGGCCGGTCCGCTGATGGGCATGATGGGCGGACTTTGCGCCTGTGCGCTGACATTTGCGCTTGGGCGTGGCAGCACGGTGTCGCTGGTGCTGGCGGGCGCGGCGGTGTCGAGCCTGACGGCGGCGGGCATCGCGCTGGCCTTGAACTTCGCGCCCAATCCCTATGCGGCCTACGAGATCATGACCTGGCTGCTGGGGTCGCTGGCCGACAAGAGCTGGAGCCAGGTCCTGCTGGTGTTGCCCTTCGTGACGGTGGGCGCGGTGCTGCTGGCCCTGACCGGGCGCGGGCTGGATGCGCTGTCGCTGGGCGAGGCGCAGGCGCAGAGCCTGGGCATCAGCCTGTTGCGGCTGACCGCGCTGACGGTGGGCGGCGTGGCGCTGTCGGTCGGCGCGATCACGGCGGTCACCGGCGCGATCGGCTTCATCGGCCTGGTGGCGCCGCCCCTGGTGCGGCCCTTCGTGGGGTATTCCCCGCGCCGGGTGCTGTTGCCGGCCGCGCTGGCGGGCGCGGTGCTGTTGCTGTGTGCGGATATCGCCGCGCGGCTGGTGCACACCAATCCGGAATTGCGGCTGGGCGTGTTCACCTCGCTCCTGGGCACGCCCTTCTTCTTCTGGCTGGTGCTGCGCATCAAAAGGACGTTGCCATGAGGACGATGGGGCCATGACCTTGCTGGCAGCCGAACAGGTGACGGTGCGCCGGGGTGGGCGCGCGGTGCTGGACGCTGTCTCGCTGCAACTGCATGCGGGCGAGTTCGTGGCGGTGATCGGTCCCAATGGTGCGGGCAAGTCCACGCTGCTGGCGGCGCTGGCCGGACTGGTGCGACCCGATGGCGGGCAGGTGATGCTGGATGCGCACAGGGTGTTGTCGGTTCCGGCGGTGGAACTGGCGCGGCGGCGGGCCTACCTGCCGCAATCGCCACGGCTGGAATGGCCCTTGCCGGTGAAGCGGCTGGTGGCGCTGGGGCTGACGCCGCACCTGCCGGCGACGGGACCGATGCCGCAGGCGATGGTGGATGCGGTGGCGGCGGCGCTGGCGGCAACGGATCTGGTGGCGCAGCGCGACCAGGTGGCGACCACGTTGTCGGGCAGCGAGTTTGCCCGCGCCATGCTGGCG
>JAEZBK010000156.1 GCA_023427355.1 Pseudomonadota bacterium | reverse complement strand
CTGTATGAACGGGTGCAGCGGCGCGGATCGCTCTATCGCGACGCGGTGCGGCTCGTCACCAACGACCGCAATGTCTATGCCGCCTCCATGCTGAAGGCCGGCGATGCCGACGCCATGGTGACGGGCGTGACGCGCAACTATGCCCGCGCCCTTTCGGATGTGCGCACGGTGCTGGATGCGCCGCCAGGCAAGCGGCCCATCGGCCTGCAGGCGATCTTTGCGCGCGGGCGCGTGGTGCTGGTGGCCGACACATCGGTGACCGAAATGCCCACCGCCGACCAGCTGGCGGACATTGCGGTGCAGGCCGCGGCGGCGGCACGGCGCTTCGGCCTTGTGCCGCGCGTGGCGCTGCTGGCGTCGTCCACCTTCGGCTTCCCGCGTTCGGAACGTTCCGAGCGCATCATCGAGGCCGTGCAGATCCTGGAACAGCGCGGCGTGGATTTCGAATATGACGGCGAAATGGCGATCGACGTGGCGCTGAACCGGGACAAGCTTGCGCTTTATCCCTTTGCGCGCATCACCGAAACCGCCAATGTGCTGATCATGCCGGCCATCCATAGCGCATCCATCTCGACCAAGCTGCTCCAGGAAATGGGCGCGGCATCCGTGATGGGGCCGATGCTGGTGGGCCTGGAGAAGCCGGTGCAGATCGCGCCGCTGGGCGCGAAGATGAGCGAAATCTACAATGCCGCCGTGGTCGCGGCCTATGACATCAACCGGTAATGGATTCCAACAAAGCTGCGACTTTCATAGGCAGGCTGTGGGACGAGGAGATCGTCCCCACCCTGTCGGATTACATCCGCATTCCCAACAAGAGCCCGGCCTTCGACCCCGACTGGGAAAAGAATGGCCATATGGACCGGGCGGTGGAGATGTTCGCCGCCTGGGCGCGCGAAAAGCTGACGGCCTTCGACAAGGCGACGCTGGACGTGACGCGGATACCGGGGCGCACGCCGATGATCTTCATCGAGATTCCCGGCAAGGGGCGCGATCAGGGCACCGTCCTGATGTATGGCCATCTGGACAAGCAGCCGGAAATGACCGGGTGGGACACGGGGCCATGGGAACCCGTCATCAAGAATGGCCGCCTGTATGGACGCGGCGGGGCCGATGACGGCTATGCCATGTTCGCCGCGCTGGCGTCGCTGCTGGCGTTGAAGGAACAGGGCGTGGATCATTCGCGCACGGTGATCCTGATCGAGGCCAGCGAGGAATCAGGATCGCCCGACCTGCCCGCCTATATCGAGTATTATTCCTGCCGCATCGGAACGCCCGATCTGGTCGTGTGCCTGGATTCGGGTTGCGGCAATTATGAGCAACTGTGGCTGACCACATCGCTGCGCGGCATGGTGATCGGCACGCTGACGGTGCGGGTGCTGACCGAGGGCGTACATTCGGGCGCGGGCAGCGGCATCGTGCCGTCCTCCTTCCGCATCGCGCGGCAATTGCTGTCGCGGATCGAGAATGTCGAGACCGGCGAGATCATCGTGCCGGAATTGCAGGTGGCGATCCCGGATGAGCGCACGGCGCAGGCCAAGGCGGCGGCACAGATACTGGGCGACACCGTCATCAGCGAACTGCCTTTCGCGGGCGGGACGCAAGCCATGGCCGCCAGCAACGAAGATGCGATCATCCAGAAGACCTGGAAGGCGCAGCTCGCCATCACGGCGGTCGAGGGTTATCCCCTGCCCGCCAATGGCGGCAATGTGCTGTTGCCCTTCACCACGCTGAAGCTTTCGATCCGCGTGCCGCCGACCGGCGATGCCGAAGCGGCGCGCAAGGCGGTGAAGGCGGTGCTGGAGCGTGATCCGCCTTATGGCGCGCAGGTTTCGTTCGATGCCCCGCGCGGCGAAAATGGCTGGAACGCACCGGCACTGGCGCCGTGGCTGGCGGCGTCGCTGGACAAGGCGAGCAACGCGGCGTTCGGCAAGCCGATGGCGGCGCAAGGCGAAGGCGGCTCGATCCCCTTCATGGGGATGCTGGGGCGGCGCTATCCCGACACGCAGTTCGTCATCACCGGCGTGCTGGGGCCGCATTCCAATGCGCATGGGCCGAACGAGTTTCTGGATATCGGTTATGCCAAGAAGCTGACGGTGGCGATTGCGTCTGTGCTGGCGGATCACGCGGGGCGGTGAGCAGGCCTCACCCTTCGACAGGCTCAGGGTGAGGATAAGGTTTGTTGCAGGCTCGCTGTGAAATTAGCGAGGCACCAGCAGCTTGGTGATCGCCCTGCCCTTACCTTGGCGCGTGTCCATCATGTCCAGCGGCTTCAGCGCCTGTTCGACCAGGGGCCACAGGACGCGGGTGCGCGGCATGTCGGCCATGGAAATGATGATGTGGCCCTTGGGCGCCAGCATGGCGGCATAGCGGGACAGCACGCCTTGCGGTTCGCTGAGATAATAGAGGCTCTGGTTGAAGATGATGACGTCGAATTGCCGCCCGCTTTCAAAGCTGTGCAGGTCGGTGACGTCGAAGCGGGTGCGCGCATCGCCCAGAGTCTGCGTGGCGCGGGCGATGGCCTCCCGGGAGATGTCGAGGCCCAGATAATGGTCATACGCCAGAAGCCGCAGCTTGGCGGCGAGCAGGCCTTCGCCGCAGCCGGCATCCAGAATCGTGCGTGGGGCCAGGTGCTGGCAGTAGCCCATGACGGCGGCCAGTCCCGCGACATTCTCGATTCCCGACAGGTAGCTCCAGGCCCCGGCCCGGTATTCCCGGTCCCAGGCGTCGGGACTCACCCGTTGCGGGCGATAGCCGATCAGGGGGAAAAGCAGTGTCCCGGCCAATGCTCTGACGAGTTTCATGCGTTTGCTGTCTGGCCCCCTTTCCGGGCGCCCGCAGCCTGTGCCAGAGAATATTAAATTCCCCGTAATTTTCGGGGCAAAGCCATGGTGACTCATGATTTTCAGCCGCGACGAAGACGGTCCCAGCCCCCACCGGCCCCTGATGGGGCTGATCATCCTGACCCTGCTGGTGGGCGCCTCAGGCACCCCCTTCACCGAGGCGGCCATCCCCACCTGGTATGCCGGGCTGGTCAAGCCCGACTTCAACCCGCCCAACTGGCTGTTCGCCCCGGTCTGGACCACGCTGTACGTGCTGATGGCCGTGGCGGCCTGGCGGGTATGGAAGATCACCGGAATCCGGTCGCCCGCGATGATCGCCTGGTTCGTGCAACTGGCGCTGAACGCGATCTGGACGCCGCTTTTCTTCGGTGCGCACCTGCTGCTGCCCGCGCTGATCGAACTGGGCCTGATGTGGGCGGCGATTGCGGTGACGCTGGTGCTGTTCTGGCGCAAGGACAGGATCGCGGGGCTTTTGATGCTGCCCTACCTGGCCTGGGTCAGTTTCGCCTTCGCGCTGAACCTCGAGATCTGGCGGCTGAACGGCTGATTCGCCCGCCGGGGTTGCAGGCCAGACAGGCCCTCCCTATATACCCCGATAGGTCAGCATGGGCATTGTCTCCCTGCTGATTTCGTCAAGAATATCAATGGGATGGACCGGAGGGCCGCCTTAGGGGGCCAGGCACCCATGCCCGTGAGAAGGAACACGCATACCATGGCCAAAGTCATCGGCATTGATCTGGGCACCACCAACTCCTGCGTCGCCGTCATGGAAGGCGCAGCCCCCCGCGTCATCGAGAATGCGGAAGGCGCCCGTACCACCCCCTCCATCGTGGCCTTCGCGCCCGACGGCGAGCGCCTGGTCGGCCAGCCCGCCAAGCGCCAGGGCGTGACCAACCCCGAACAGACCTTCTTCGCGATCAAGCGCCTGATCGGCCGCCGCTTCGACGATCCGATGACCAAGAAGGACATCGGCATGGTCCCCTACAAGATCATCGCCGGCGACAATGGCGATGCCTGGGTGCAGGGCCGCGACAAGAAATATTCCCCCTCGGAAATCAGCGCCTTCACCCTGATCAAGATGAAGGAAACCGCCGAGGCCCATCTGGGCGAGAAGGTGACGCAGGCCGTCATCACGGTGCCCGCCTATTTCAACGACGCCCAGCGCCAGGCGACCAAGGATGCGGGCCGCATCGCCGGTCTGGAAGTGCTGCGCATCATCAACGAGCCCACCGCCGCGGCGCTGGCCTATGGCCTGGACAAGAAGTCCAACGGCACCATCGCGGTCTATGACCTGGGCGGCGGCACCTTCGACGTGTCGGTGCTGGAAATCGGCGACGGCGTCTTCGAGGTGAAGTCCACCAACGGCGACACCTTCCTGGGCGGCGAGGATTTCGACCAGCGCGTCGTCAACTTCCTGGCCGACGAATTCAACAAGGAGAACGGGAGCGACCTGCGCTCCGACAGGCTGGCGCTGCAGCGCCTGAAGGACGCCGCCGAAAAGGCGAAGATCGAGCTTTCGTCCTCGCAGCAGACCGAGGTGAACCTGCCCTTCATCACGGCGGACGCGTCGGGCCCCAAGCACCTGACCATCAAGATCACCCGCGCCAAGCTGGAATCGCTGGTGGACGACCTGGTGCAGAAGACGGTCGGCCCGGTGAAGCAGGCGCTGAAGGATGCGGGCGTCACCGCCAGCCAGATCGACGAGGTCATCCTGGTCGGCGGCATGAGCCGCATGCCCAAGGTGCAGGAAATCGTGAAGCAGCTCTTCGGCAAGGAGCCGCACAAGGGCGTCAACCCGGATGAAGTGGTCGCCATCGGCGCGGCCATCCAGGGCGGCGTGCTGAAGGGCGAAGTCAAGGACGTGCTGCTGCTCGACGTGACCCCGCTGTCGCTGGGCATCGAGACGCTGGGCGGCGTGTTCACGCGCCTGATCGACCGCAACACCACCATCCCGACCAAGAAGGGCCAGATCTTCTCGACCGCGGAAGACAACCAGACCGCCGTGACGATCAACGTCTTCCAGGGCGAGCGCGAGATGGCGGCCGACAACAAGATGCTGGGCCAGTTCGACCTGGTCGGG
>JAEZBK010000094.1 GCA_023427355.1 Pseudomonadota bacterium | reverse complement strand
CGCCAAGACTGCCGCGTGCGCGGCGGTTGGCGAAGGTGAAATAGCGATTGCCGGTCCAGGTGGCGCCCATCGCCACGGCGATGGCCAGGACGCGGCCCGTATAGGGATCAAGCCCCCACAGCCTCGTCGCCAGCGCCAGCGTGGCGGCATCCACCACATATCCGGCCGCGCCCACCATGGCGAAGCGGGTAAAAGGGTGGCGCAGAAGCCAGCCGAAAGCCCTGGCAGCCATCAGCCGCTGTCACCCGGGCCGGGTATGGCCAGATAGGCCATGCGCTTCTGTTCCCAGCGGCCGCGCGTCACCGTATCCAGGATCAGGCCGCAGGTCAGCGACAGGAAGGCCAGCAGCATCAGCCCCGTGGCCAGGATCGCCGAGGGCAGGCGCGGCACCTGCCCGGTCTCGACGAATTCATGCACGATGGGCACCGCGATCAGCACCGACAGCACCGCCAGTACCGCAAATCCCGCGGCAAAGAAAACCAGCGGCCGCTCCTCGCGCACCAGATGCCCGATGGTGCGCAGGATGCGGAAACCGTCGCGCCAGGTGTTGAGCTTGGAGACCGATCCGGCGGGGCGCTCCTTGTAACGTGTGTCCATCTCTTCCATCGGCATCATCAGCCGCACGGCATGGACGGTCAGCTCGGTCTCGATGCCAAAGCCCTCGGCCGTAAAGGGAAAGCTCTTGACGAAACGGCGCGAAAAGACGCGATAGCCGGACAGCATGTCCGACAGCTTCACCCCGAACAGCCAGGCGGTCAGCCCGGTCAGAAGCCGGTTGCCCAGAACATGGCCGGGACGATAGGCGGCCGCGTCGGTGTGGATGCGCCGCGCCGTCAGCAGGTCGCAGCCGCTGGCGCGCATCGCCGCCACCATGGCGGGAGCCGCGCCGGCGTCATAGGTGTCGTCGCCATCGACCAGCACATAGATGTCCGCCTCGATGTCGGCGAACATGCGGCGCACGACATTGCCCTTGCCCTGTCGCGGTTCGCTGCGCACCACCGCGCCCGCCGCGCGGGCCACGGCCATGGTGCGATCGCGCGAGTTGTTGTCATAGACATAGACGGCGGCCTCCGGCAGCGCGTCGCGGAAATTCCGCACCACACTGGCGATGGCGGCCTCTTCGTTATAGCAGGGGATCAGGACGGCGATGCGCGGGTTCACGGTGTCTTCCCCCCAGGGGTCGTCACGGGGCACCATTGATAGGTGCCCACCAGGTTGGTGTCGAATTGCTGGCATTGGGGCAGGCGGATCGCAAGCCCGTAATCCTCGATCGCTTCGCGCGAACGCGGCATGTCCATGGTGTCCGAAATCAGGAACAGATCGCCGCCCTTGGCCAGGTGCGCCGCCACCCGCGCCCGCATCATGCGGGTCAGGCCGCTATCGTCGCGCGGCTGCACCATCCAGCCGTCAATGCGCAGCACGGGAATCTGGGGCGGCAGCGTGGTGGCGATGAACCCCATGGGGGCGTCGCCCGCCATCACCACCATGGTCCGGTCGGGCCGTGCGATGGGCGGCAGCGCAACCTGGATATAGGGATCGTCGACCGGCGCCCGCTCCAGGAAATCGCTGCGGCTGGTCAGCAGCACCGCGAAGACGATGGCGCCCAGCGCGATGAAGCGGTTCCGGCGCGCGCCCGGCAGCATGCCCACCGCGATGGTGATCACCAGCGGCGCCAGCATCTCCAGCGTAACGATGTAGCGATAGATGGCGAACATCATGACCCAGGCCGTGTAGCTGCCGGCCGCGAAGGCCAGGATCGGTATGGCGGCTGCGTCCAGGCTCAAGGGGTCGGCGTTGCGCCGCCGCAAGATCCAGACAATTCCCGCCGCGATGACGGCGACATAGGCGATGGCGACGCGAATATCCTGGAAGCTCAGGTCGCCGGTGATGTGCCAGTCGGCGCTGAACAGGAAGGGAAAGAACAGCCGCCGCCACACATCGGTGGGAACAAAGCGCAGATCCCGGTAATGCGCTTCCAGCGCCAGCGGCGATTTCCAGTAATCGTTGAAATACGGGAAGAGCGGATTGCCGGTCTGTTGCCAGACATGCAGCATCCAGGGCGCCGAAAACAGCGCCACGCCGGCGACGCCGCCGATCCCGCCGGCCGCCATGCGGACCGCCAGGTTCTTGCGGTTGCCGCCCAACGCGAACAGGGCGGCCGCGAAACCGACGCAGAACGGCATGGCCGGAAGCTTCAGCCCCATGGCGCAGCCGGTGATGAAGCCCGCGACCAGCGCCAGCAGCGCTGCCTGTTTCAGCGACCCCTGCGCCAGGGCCTGCCGGTTCAGCACCAGGATGGTCAGCCCCATCAGGGCAAACAGGCTCACCACATTGTCGTGATAGGTGGTGCCGAACTCCGTCAGGGTCAGCGCGCCGGTCTGTCCCAGGATCGCCAGCGCCCCGGCCCACAGGGGCGCGTCATTCACCCGCAGCGTGTGACGCGCCAGCAGATAGAGCGGCACCACATTGGCCCCCTGCACCGCGCCCATGCAGGCCAGCGCGAACCAGGAACTGGTGCCCGTGGCCAGCAGGTAGAAGGGCACGTCGAAATAGGGATTGTACCAGCTCCCCAGATGGGCGACCGCCACGTCCATCGCCTCGCGCCCGTTCAGCAGCGCATAGGGGCCGTACCAGTGATAGTTGCGAAAATCCCAACTCGTGTCCTTGCCCAGAAGCACGACGAAGGCGGCCCAGAACAGGATGGTGCAGCCCAGGAAGAGATATTCCCGCGACGACAGGGGCGCATGGCTGGCGGGACGGTCGGACATCGAGAGAGCGGGAACTTCCGGCTGGACGGCTTCTTCTAGCCCACCCGGCTGCAACAGATAAGGCCTTTGCAGGAAACGTTAATCCGGGTCCGGTTCGACCGCGATATTTCCCAGGAACTGGAGCGTGCAGGCCCGCCAGGAGCGGCTTTCGGCAAATGCCCGGGGGGTAACGGGCCGTGGGCTTTGGCGCAGGGCCAGCGCCCCCAGGCAGGCCTTGCGCAGGTCCTGGTCCAGCACGGCCACGTCGCTCCCGCCCGGCACTTCCGGTCCCACCACGTCCTGTGGGCCCTCCACGGGATAGGCTGCCACCGTCAGGCCACAGGCCAGGGCCTCCAGCATCACCAGACCGAATGTGTCGGTGCGGCTGGGGAAGACAAAGACGTCTGCGCGCGCATAGGCGCGGGTCAGGTCTTCGCCATGCAGCGCGCCCAGGAAGGTCACTGCCGGATATTTTTGCGCCAGCGCTGCCCGCGCCGGACCATCGCCCACCACGATCTTGGTGCCGGGCAGGTCGCAGGCCAGGAAGGCCTCGATATTCTTTTCGATCGCCACCCGCCCCACCGTGATCCAGACCGGCGCGTCCTGGGGCGCGCGCGCCCCGGCGACGGGACGGAATTTCTGCGTATCCACGCCGCGCGACCACAGGCGCAGATGGCCGAAGCCATGTCCGGCCAGTTCGCGCCGCAACGTCTGGGTCGCCACCATCACCGCGCTTGCGGGGCGGTGGAACCAGCGCAGCCATCGCCACAGCAATTTTTCCGGCACGATGGGAAACCGCGCATGGACATATTCGGCAAAGCGGGTGTGGAAGGCGGTGGTGAAGGCGATGCCATGGCGGACGCAGATGCGCCGCGCCGCCAGGCCCAGCGCGCCTTCGGTGGCGATATGCACCGCATCGGGCGCGAAGTCCCGGATCTCGGCCGTCAGCGCGCGGCCCTGGAAGAACGCCAGGCGGATTTCCGGATAGGTGGGCAGGGGGAAGGTGCGCCGGCCCTCCGGCGTGATCATCCGCACCGTGTGGCCCAGCGCGATCAGGTCCGCGCGCAGGATTTCCAGCGTGCGGACCACGCCATTGACCTGGGGCGCCCAGGCGTCGGTGACGATCAGGATTTTCAAGCGTGCCGCCACGCCGGGCACGAAGCCCGGCACGAGCCGCCTGGTCCTACGCGGGTACAGGCGCGGGCGCAGCAACCCGTGCGGCGCGAGCCGCCGCAACATTGTGTCCGCTTGCGCGATCGGTCCAGCGCAGAATCTCCAGATGGCCCCGGGCATCTTCGACAAGGGCGCTGCAGCTTTCAACCCAGTCTCCGTCATTGAGATAAAGGATGCCGCCGATCATGCGGATCTCCGCATGATGGATATGGCCGCAGACCACGCCGTCCACGCCGCGCTTGCGCGCTTCGGCTGCCATGACCGTCTCGAAGCGCGAGATGAACTCGACCGCGTTTTTCACCTTGTGCTTGAGGAACGCCGACAGCGACCAATAGGGAAGGCCCAGCCGCTTGCGCACCTGAAACAGCAGGTCGTTCAGCCGCAGGGCCGCGCCATAGGCCCAGTCCCCGGCATGCGCCAGCCACCTGGCATGGTGCATCACGCCATCGAAACGGTCGCCATGCAGCACCCATAGCCGCCGGCCATCGGCCGTTTCATGGATCGTCTCGTTGCGGATCTCGATGCCGCCGAACAGCCTGCCCGCATAGTCGCGGGCGAATTCGTCATGGTTGCCGGGTACGAAGATGACGCGGGTGCCCTGGTCCACCTTGCGCAGGATTTCGCCCACCACCTGGTTCTGCGCATCGGTCCAGAACCAGCGGCGCTTGAGCTGCCAGCCATCCACGATGTCGCCCACCAGGAACAGCGTTTCGCAGTCATTGTGGGCCAGGAAATCCGCCAGCGCCTCAGCCTTGCAACCGCGCGTGCCCAGATGCGTGTCCGAGATGAAGATGGTGCGATGCCGCCGGAAGCGGGCGGTGTCTGTGACGGTTGTCGCCCTGGTGGCCGGAC
>JAEZBK010000071.1 GCA_023427355.1 Pseudomonadota bacterium | reverse complement strand
GTCTATGTCCATGCGAACCTGAACTGGACCCTTGGGCCGCTGAAATACGTGCTGGCCAGCCCGGTCTTCCATCGCTGGCATCATGCCCGCGACGTGACGGGCAAGAACTTCGCCGGCACCTTTCCGGTTTGGGATGTGATGTTCAGCACCTTCCACATGCCGCAAGGCCAGGTGCCGCAAATCTATGGCATCGAGGGCGAGCAGTTGCCCGAGGGGCTGATGCCGCAGATGCTGTATCCGCTCAAGGCTTAAATCCCCATCTGTCGCACCGGGCCTGCCGAACAGGCACCCGGAAGGCAGTTCGGAATTACTCCGACGCGTTGCCCGCGCTCGCCGCTTTCCGGGCATTTTCGGCATGGGTGTTGAACTGCGCGGTGGAAGCGTCGAAGGCTTCCTTGCCGTCGCCGGGCTGCGGCGCCACTTCGCAGCGGGCCGCGGTGCAGTTGTAGGTGGTGCGCTGGGTGCCGCGCTGCAGGGTCACGGTCGAAGCCTGGCGGCTGAAGACGCTGACCTGGGTGTTGGACACCGGCTCGCCATCCTTGGCCAGCGCGATGATGTTGGTGGTGCCATAGCCCTTGCCCTGGATGAAGGCGCGGCGCGCATCGATCATGGTGATGTCGGCGATGGCGGGATTGCCCACATTCACCGTGGCCACGGCGCGGGGAAAGGTGACGGTCTGCACTTCGTCCAGCGTCAGCGACAGCGGCTGGGCCAGCGCGGACGACAGCGGCGCGGCAAGGCCAAGGACGAGGGCGGGCAGAAGAAGGCGGCGCATGGGCGGGTCCGGCGCGAAACGTTTCGTCCCCAACACTAGGGGCGCGCCGTAAAGGAAGCCTTAAACACAAAGCGGCGCCAAGGTTCCGGCATGGTCCTGGATCAGGCGAGGGCCCGAGCGAAATCGCCGTGCGACGCGCCCCAAAATGCGTGCATGGTTAAAAAGCGGTGCAAATTAAGCCTCGCATCGTCTCAAAACCCCCGATTTCGTTTCGCCACGGCACACATGGGAAAAATCGCGGCCCGCGTGGATTAGGACGATGTTAAGCGCAGTGCGCGTAGGGTGGTGGTGTCCAAAACGGGCATAGGCCCAACCAATGCCCGACGGACATCCTAGGGTGTCAACAAGTGGAGTTTAACATGACCAACCTCTTTTCGCGTTTCGTCCGCGACGAGAACGGCGCCACCGCCATCGAGTATGGCCTGATCGCTGCTCTCATCGCTGTTGTGGTGATCACCGCGCTGACCAACATCGGCACGAATCTGGAAACCAAGTTCACCTCCATCGCCACCAGCCTGCGCTAAACGAAGCGCGTGCCGGAAACGGACGGCCGCCACCTGATCCAAGGGGCGGCCGTTCGCATGTCAGGATTTGTGATGCTCGCCGAACTGCTCGTCCTTTTCGCCTTGCCCGCCCTTCTGGCGGCGGCGGCGTTGTGGGATCTGGCGAGCTTCACCATTCCCAACCGTCTTTGCGCCGCGCTGGCCTTGCTGTTCGCCGTCTTCGCGCTGGCGGCGGGCCTGGACTGGTCCACCCTGGGCTGGCACCTGGCGGCGGGTTTCGCCGGGCTGGCGCTGGGTTTCGGCCTGTTTGCGCTGGGCTGGATCGGCGGCGGCGACGCCAAGCTGTTCGCCGCGGTCGCGCTGTGGCTGGGTTTCGCCGATCTTCTGCCCTATGCGGCGGTGGCGGCGCTGTTCGGCGGACTTCTTACCATTGTGTTGCTTCTGCTGCGCCAGGTGCCGTTGCCGGCGCTGCTGTCGGGCCAGGGCTGGCTCTTGCGCCTGCATGATGCGCGCTCCGGTATTCCCTATGGCGTCGCGCTGGCGGCGGGCGCCTTTGCGCTTCTGCCACACAGCGAAATTTTCCGCATTGCTGCTTCCGCCTGATTGTGGCGCCGCGTCTTCGCACGGAATGCGAGGATTTTTTCGGCAATTCAGCAGCTTCTCATTAAGCAAATTTTGAAGGGTTGCATGGTGGATTACCACCAAAGGAGCCGTCTTCCATGAATACGCAGCGTATCGTCGTGCTTGCCCTGGCCCTTGTCGCGGCCATGGGCGCTGCTTTTCTCGTGCGCGGCATGATGGGCGGCGGCACCCCGCAGGTGGTCGCCAGTGCGGCGCCGGAAATCGCGATGAGCGAAGTGCTCGTCGCCGCCGAGAATCTCACGCCGGGCCAGGCGCTCGATCCCGCCAAGGTGCGCTGGGAGAAGTGGCCCACCGCCAATGTCTCCGAGAATTTCGTGACGCGCGATGCGGTGGCTTCCGCCGATGAGGTGGTGCAGGACACGGTCGTGCGCGCGCCCGTGCTGTCGGGCCAGCCTGTCAGCGTGACCGCCCTGGTGCGCGGCAAGGCGTCGGGCTACATGGCCGCCACGCTGACCGAAGGCATGCGCGCGGTGTCCATCACCGTGTCCACCGAATCCGGCGCGGGCGGCTTCATCCTGCCCAACGACCATGTGGACCTGATCATCACCCAGAAATCCAACGACAACCCGCCGCGCGTGCGCGCCCGCACCTTCATGCGCGCCGTGCGCGTGCTGGCGGTGGACCAGGTCTTCAAGGAAGAAAAAGACCAGAAGACCGTGCTGGGCAAGACCGCCACGCTGGAGCTGACGCCGGCCCAGGCCGAAACCGTCAACCGCGCGCAGGGCATGGGCCAGATCTCGCTGTCGCTGCGCCCCATCGCCGAGACCGCAGCCGCCGATGCGCCCGCGGTGAAGGCGGCCGATGACGGGCTGGGCGATGGTCTTTCCGACAATATCAACGGCCCGGCCAAGCCGCCCGGCTCTTCCGTCAATGTCATCCGCTACGGCATCACCGCCCGCGTCGCCCCCACCGGCAACCAGAGCGATGTGCAGCAGAACCTCCAGAGATGGGCACAGTAATGCGCAACACCACAGCCAAGCTCCTTTTCGCCTGTACGGTGCTCGCTGCCCCGTACTGTTTCGGCGTGATGGCCGCCCATGCGCAGGATGGCCGCCTGGTGCGCGTCACCAACGGCACGCGCGAACAGCGCGTGACGCTGGGCCTGGGCAAGGCCGAGCAGGTGGACCTGGACCGGGACATCAAGGATGTGGACGTCGCCAGCCCCGACATCGTGGATGCGGTGGTGAAAAGCCCGCGCCGCGTGCTGCTGATCGCCGCCAAGGCGGGCCAGACCAATGTCTTCTTCACCGACGGCGAAGGCCGCCGGGTGCTGACGCTGGATATCCGCGTCGAGCGCGACGTCACCGATTTGGGTGCGCTGATGCAGGTGGCGCTGCCCAAGGCGTCCATCAAGGTTTCGACCTTCAATGACAATGTCGTGCTGGCGGGCAATGTGTCCAGCGCGATGGAAGCCACGCGCGCCGTCAACCTGGCGGCGGCCTTCGCGGGCGACCCCAAGAAAGTGGTCAACATGCTGTCGGTGGCCGGCGGCGAACAGGTGATGCTCAAGGTCCGCGTCGCCGAGATGAACCGCAACATCGCCAAACAGTTCAATGTCAACGCGCTGGGCGCGGTATCGGTGGGCGGCGTGCCCATCATCGCGGGCACCAACAATCCCTATGGCCTGTTGGGCCGTGCCCTGTCCGACTTGTCCGGTGGTCAGATCGGCTCGGTCTGTCGCCAAGCCTTCGTTCCCAATGTTGCGTCCTCCACAACAGCCACCACAGGATTCACCACACAGCAGTTGACCGACAATACGACGGGCGCGGTGATCCCCATCCCCGGCACCAATCCCATTCAGCTGCTCACCGGACGCGTGGCGAACGATTCGCTCACCAGCACGGTCACCAACACCATTCCTTGCGTCAGCCCCAACAATGCCCAGGGCATCCTGAACGCGCTGGAACAGGTCGGCCTGGTGCATATGCTGGCCGAACCCAATCTCACCGCGGTGAGCGGCGAGACCGCCAAGTTCCGCGCCGGCGGCGAATTCCCCGTGCCCACCGCCCGCGACCGCGACGGCAACATCACGCTGGAGTTCAAGCCCTTCGGCGTCGGCCTCAGCTTTACCCCGGTGGTGCTGTCGCCGGAGCGCATCTCGATCCAGTTGTCGTCGGAGGTGAGCGAACTCTCCAATACCGGTTCCTTCACCGTGGCGGCCACCACCACCAATGTGAACGGCGTGTCCACCACAGTTCCAGGCGCCACCATCCCGGCCCTGGGCGTGCGGCGCACCGAAACCACCATCGAATTGCCCTCGGGCGGCAGCTTCGCCATCGCGGGTCTGTTGCAGAAGAACACCAAGCAGGTGCTGGCCGGTCTTCCCGGCGCCAAGGATCTGCCTGTGCTGGGCGCGCTGTTCCGCAGCCGCGACTTCCAGAATGACGAGACCGAGCTGGTGGTTCTGGTCAGCGCCTATCTGGTCCAGCCCAATGCCGAAGGCGCGTTTGCCGCGCCGACCGACGGCTTCATTGCCCCGTCCGATCCCGAGACGCTGCTGATGGGCCGCCTCAACGCCGTCTACAAGAACAAGGATGACGGGCCCACCGAAGAGCAGGCCAAGGCGGCCGGCGGCTTCATCGTGCAGTAGGAGAGTTGCCCATGACCCACAGCACCCAACGCATCGTCCGCCTTCTGGGCATCTGCGCCATCGCCGCCGCCGGTTCCTGCTCCGTCACGCCGGATGTGGCGCCCGGCGCGATCATGAACGATCCGGCCGTGAACCATCCCATCTTCGTGGAGCCGTCCTATCGCTCGCTGAAGGTGGATTTCGTGCCCCAGATGGGTGGCATGACGCCCCAGGCGGCCGCCCAGCTTGACGCTTTCGTGGCGGACTATCGCGATCGCGGCACAGGTTCCATCGCCGTGTCGGTGCCCGCCGCGGACGGCGCGCAGGGCGCGATCGACGTCTTTGCCGGCCATATCAACCGCATGGGCATCTCCCGCGACAAGATCCTGGTTTCGACCCGCGACACCCCCACCGGCGATATGCGGGTGGAGGTGAATTACGTCGCCTACCAGGCCCGCACCGAGCGCGCCTGCGGCGACTGGTCGGAAAATCTGTCCTTCACCATGCACAACCGCACGGCTGCCAATTTCGGCTGTGCGGTGCAGCAGAACATCGCCGCCATGGTTGCCGATCCGCGCGACCTGCTTGGCCCGCGCGGCATGGGCGAAAGCGATGCGGCGCGCCGCGTCACCGTCATCGAGAAATACCGCCTGGGCGAGATCACCTCCTCGGAAAAGCGGAAGGCGGACCTGAGCAACGAACAGTCCGGCCTGTCCAACGCCGCGCAATAGCATTTCGGGAATCGCGACATGAGCAAACAGGACATGACGGAAGGGTTCGGGGCGGCGCCGCATGAGCGGCCGGTCCCGCGCATCTCGATCCACGCCTTCTGCGAGTTTCCCGACACCGGCACGGCCTTGCAGCGCGCCGCTGCCGACCGCCGCCTCTCCAAGGCGCATCTGCAGGTGCAGTTGGGCGGCATCGCCGCCGCCATCGAGCATTACAACGGCCAGGTCACGCCCAACCTGCTGATCGTCGAAACCCGCCTGACCGGCAACGATGCGCTGGGCGAACTGGATGCCCTTGCCGAAGTCTGCGATCCCGCCACCAAGGTGATCGTGGTGGGCCGGGTGAACGATGTCGGCCTGTATCGCGAACTGATGCGCCGCGGCGCATCGGAATATCTGGTCGCGCCCTTGCAGCCGCTGCAGCTCATCGAGGTGATCTCCGGCCTCTACACCGACCGCGAGGCCGCCCCGATCGGCCGCGTCATCGCCTTTGTGGGCGCGCGCGGCGGCTCCGGCTCCTCCACCCTGTCGCACAATGTCGGCTGGTGCATCGCCGAGGAACAGCATATCGACACCACCATCATAGACCTGGACCTGGCCTTCGGCACCGTCGGCCTGGATTTCAACGATGAATCCAGCCAGGGCGTGGGCGATGCGCTGTCGGCGCCCGAGCGGCTGGACGATGTGCTGCTGGACCGGCTGCTGCTCAAGCGCGGCGACCATCTTTCGCTCTTCACCGCGCCCGCCGCGCTGGAGCGCGATTATGACGCCGTTCCCGAATCCTATGAGGCGGTGATCGACGCGGTGCGCCAGTCCAGCCCTTGCGTGATCCTGGACCTGCCGCATGGCTGGAATCCGTGGATCCGCGCCTCGCTGCTGGCGGCCGACGAGATCGTGGTGGTGGCGACGCCCGACCTGACCTCGCTGCGCAACGCCAAGAACCTGATCGAGATCGTCAAGAATGCCCGGCCCAACGACCAGGCCCCGCGCCTGGTGTTGAACCAGGTCGGCCAGCCCAAGCGCCCGGAAATTCCCCCGAAGGATTTCGCCGAAACCATGGGCATCGCCCCCGCCGCCGTGCTGCCCTACGATCCGGCGCTGTTCGGCCAGGCCGCCAACAATGGCCAGATGCTGCTGGAAACCCAGCCCAAGGCCCCGATAGCGGACTCCGTCCGCCGCCTGGCGCGCACCCTGACGGGCCGCGAAGGCGAAGTGGCGCAGAAGTCCGGCTCCTCGATCTTCTCGTTCCTGAAAGGCAAGAAGGCGTCGTAAGCCATGTTCGGAAAGCGCACAGTCTCCGAGCCGGTGTTCGGCAAGCCGATGAAGCCGGCGGCCGGTCCCGCCCTGCCGCCGCAGGTCGTTCCGCCCGCCGCGTCCGCTGCGAACGAGGCCGCGCCGGCTGCCCGCCCCACCGCCTCGCTGGCGCCCACGCCCAAGAACGCGGCCCCGGTGCGCATGACCGACAACCGGTCGGACGACTATTACCAGATCAAGTCCACCATCTTTAATGCCCTGATCGACACGATCGACCTGGCGCAGCTCGCACAGCTCGACCCGGAATCGGCGCGCGAGGAAATCCGCGACATCGTCAACGAGATCATCTCGATCAAGGCGGTGGTGATGTCCATCGCCGAGCAGGAACACCTGCTGCAGGACATCTGCAACGACGTGCTGGGCTATGGTCCGCTGGAGCCGCTCCTGGCCCGCGACGACATCGCCGACATCATGGTCAATGGCGCCAACCGCGTCTTCATCGAAGTCGCCGGCAAGGTGCAGCTCACCAATATCCGTTTCCGCGATAATGCGCAGTTGATGAACATCTGCCAGCGCATCGTCAGCCAGGTCGGCCGGCGCGTGGACGAAAGCTCCCCCATCTGCGACGCCCGCCTGCTCGACGGCAGCCGCGTCAACGTGATCGGCCCGCCCTTGTCGCTGGTTGGTCCCACGCTCACCATCCGAAAGTTCAAGAAAGACAAGCTGACGCTGGAGGATCTGGTCAAGTTCGGCTCGATCAGCCCCGATGGCGCCCGCGTGCTGCAGGTGATCGGCCGCAGCCGCTGCAACATCCTGATCTCCGGCGGCACCGGTTCGGGCAAGACCACGCTGCTCAACTGCATGACCGCCTATATCGAGCCGGAAGAGCGCGTCATCACCTGCGAGGACGCGGCCGAACTGCAATTGCAGCAGCCGCATGTCGTGCGCCTGGAAACCCGCCCGCCCAACCTGGAAGGGCAGGGCCAGATCACCATGCGCGACCTGGTCAAGAACTGCCTGCGCATGCGCCCCGAACGCATCATCGTCGGCGAAGTGCGCGGCCCGGAGGCCTTCGCCCTCCTCCAGGCCATGAACACCGGCCATGACGGCTCGATGGGCACGTTGCACGCCAACTCCCCGCGCGAGGCGATGAGCCGCCTGGAATCCATGATCACCATGGGCGGCTATGCCCTGCCGATGAAGACCATCCGCGAGATGATCGTCGGCTCCATCGACATCATCATCCAGGCCGAGCGCCTGCGCGACGGTTCGCGCCGCATCACCAAGATCACCGAGGTGATCGGCACCGAAGGCGAAGTCGTCATCACCCAGGATCTCGTCACCTACGAGATCACCGGCGAAGACGAGACCGGCCGCCTCAAGGGCCGGCACATGGGCACCGGCATCGTGCGACCCGCCTTCTGGGAGCGCGCGCGTTACTACAACCTGGAGCGCGAACTGGCCGAGGCGCTCGACAAGGTCAACGCGCCATGATCGTCCTGGTGGCGATCCTGGTGGCGGTCGCGCTGGGCGGCGCCGTGTTCGCCTTTTCCGGCGGCAATGAAACCACCAAGAAGCGCGTCGCCGCCGTGGCCAAGGCCGATGCCAAGGGGCGGGCGCGCGTCGCCATGACCCCCCAGCAGGAGGCGGCGCAAAAGCGCAAGAATGTCGCCACCATGCTCAAGGACATGGAAAAGAACCGGCAGCAGGAAAAGCCCACCCTGCGCCGCCGCCTGGAACAGGCGGGCTTCTTCAAGACCTCGCCGCGCACCTACTGGATCGCCTCGATCCTGCTGGGCCTGGGCGTGGCGTTCTTCGCCTTCGTCAGCGGCCCGCCGCCGCGGGTGATAGCCCTGGCC
>JAEZBK010000053.1 GCA_023427355.1 Pseudomonadota bacterium | reverse complement strand
GGGCTTTGACGAGAAGGGCCAAGGGCGGCTGCGCGACGTGCTGAAGGCGCTGGACATCCCCGAGGAGTCGCAGGTCCTGCCCTTCTCCAAATCCAGTCTTCAGTTCACCCATATCAGCCCGCAGCATCCGCGCGCGGTCTATTTCAACGACGACATCTCGGTCGGCGCGGTGGTGGGCGGCGACGTGCTGGAGATCATGGTCAACAACCGCAAGGGCGGCGTGGCCTTCTATACCCTGCCCACCGGGCGCGATGAGACGCCGCGCTTCCGCCGCGAATCCGCGCTGTGCGTGGCCTGCCATGCGCTGGTGGGAAACCGGGTGGTGGGATGGATCGTGTCGGACATCACCACCACAAAGGACGGGATGCCGCAATTTCCCGTGCCCACGCGGCCCTTCACCTTCACCGACCACACCACCGCCTTCGCGGATCGCTGGGGCGGCTGGTATGTCAGCGGCACGACCGGCAAGATGCGCCATCGCGGCAATGTGGCGTCGGACCCGGCGCGGCCCTACGACCTGCCCGAAACCGAGGGCCTGAACCTGACCGACCTGTCGGGGCATTTCGACCTGACGCAGACATTGCAGCCTTCCAGCGACGTGGTGGCGCTGATGGTGCTGGAACACCAGACCGGCTTCACCAATCGCGCCTATGCGCTGAACATCCTGCCGGACGAGGATGACCTGGACCGGATGGCGCTCTACATGACCTTTGCCGAGGAAGTGGCGCTGCCCGATCCGGTCAAGGGCAACACAGGATTTGCAGAAGGCTTCGCCGCGCGAGGGCCGCGCGATGCCAAGGGACGGTCGCTGCGCGACTTCGACCTGAAGACGCGGTTGTTCCGGCACCCCCTGAGTTACATGATCTACAGCACCGCCTTCGATGCGCTGCGCCCCGACACCAAGGCAAGGCTGTGGCAGAAGCTGCACGACATCCTGCGCCGGACGCCAGCGGGCCGCGAGGCCATCGCCATCGCCGCGGCGACGAAACCCGATATTCCCGACAGCTGGAAGACACCGTGAAACGCCATGAACATGCGCCGGGCCATGTGATCCTGCGCGATACCAGCAATGGCCGCGTGTCCTATTGGCAGAAGGACTATCACCAGAGCGCCGCCGACCGGCATGGCGTCTCGACCGCCGACTATATCCACGCCATGTATTTTTTCCTGATGCAGGCGCAGGCCAGGACCGTGCTGATGATCGGCTGCGGCGGCGGCACGCTGGCGACCATGCTTCACCGCAGCGGCGTGACGGTGACGGTGGTGGACCTTCACGGCCTGTCCTTCGACATCGCGCACAAATATTTCGCCATGCCGGCCGCGATCGAGACCCATGTGGCCGACGGCATCGCCTGGCTGAAATCCAACCGCCGGAGGTTCGATGCCATCGTGCTGGATGCCTTTGGCGAGGCGGGCATGCCGCCGGTCTTCATGCGGCCCGCCTTTTTCCGGCTGGCGAAATCGCGCATGGCGCCGCGCGGCGGCCTGTTCCTGATGAATGTGATCGTCGCCGATGACGAGGACGCCACGCCCGACACGCTGGTGCGCATGATGCGGCAGCAATGGCGGGGCGTGCGCCTGCTGGACACCGATGGCTGGACCGACCGCAACGCCGTGATCGCGGCGGGCGCGGTCAAATCGCTGACGACGCCCAAGGTGCTGATGCCGCCCAGCCCGGGCGGGAACAAGCTGGCGCGGGAACTGGCGATACTGGACTGGCGGGCCATACGGCGGCACAAGACGCGCTGATGCTGAAGAAACGCTCCTTTTCCCTGGCCGGGCATCGCACCAGCGTGGCGCTGGAGGCGGAGTTCTGGGCCGTGCTGGATGCGTCTTTGCAGGGCGGCTCGCTGGCATCGCTGGTGGCGCAGGTGGACGCGCAGCGGGGTGAGCGGCCCCTGGCCAGCGCGCTGCGCCTGCATGCGCTTGCGCTGGTGCGGGCGGGGCAATAAATTTTCCCCATGGCTGAGATCGTCAATCTGAACCGCGCCCGCAAGGCCAGGGCCAAGGCGGACAAGGAGAAGACGGCGGACGCCAATCGCGTGCTGCACGGCACGCCCAAGGCGCTGCGCAAGCTGGAAGCGGCGAAGCGGGACAAGGAACTTTCGCGCCTCGAATCCCGGAAGCTGGACGGCGACAGCTAGGCGTTCCCGGCCTGGAGGGTGCGCGCAGCGGGGCCATGACATTCGCGGCGGCGCGTTCTAATATCGTTCTCATGTTCCCGAACCCCGTGTGTGCGCCGTGAGCGGCTATTATTCCGACCCGCTGGACGCCGCTTTTGGCGGCGATACCTCCCCGCCCGTCCCCCGCGAGCCCGCCTATCTGCAGGGCCTGAACCCCGAGCAGCGCGCGGCCGTGGAAGCGGTGGATGGCCCCGTGCTGGTGCTGGCAGGGGCCGGCACCGGAAAGACGCGGGTGCTGACCACGCGGCTGGCGCACATCCTGGCGACGCGGCGCGCCTGGCCGGGGCAGATGCTGTGCGTGACCTTCACCAACAAGGCGGCGCGCGAGATGAAGGAGCGCATCGGCGCCCTGATCGGCGGCGTGGTGGAGGGGATGCAGTGGCTGGGCACCTTCCATTCCATCGGCGCCAAGATGCTGCGCCGCCATGCCGAGCTGGCGGGGCTGAAATCCAATTTCACCATCCTGGATACCGACGACCAGTTGCGGCTGATGAAGCAGTTGATCGAGGCCGAGGGCGTGGACGAGAAGCGCTGGCCCGCACGCACCCTGGCCAGCATGATCGACGGCTGGAAGAACCGCGGCATGCGGCCCGACGATGTGCCGGAGGGCGAAGCGCAGGGCTATGCCTTTGGCAAGGGCAAGTCGCTCTATCGGCAGTACCAGGAACGGCTGAAGGCGCTGAACGCGGCCGATTTCGGCGACCTGTTGCTGGAGACGCTCTACATCCTGCGCGACAACCCCGACATCCTGGCCGATTACCGCGACCGCTTCCGCTACATGCTGGTGGACGAATACCAGGACACCAATGTCGTCCAGTATCTGTGGCTGAAATTGCTGGCCAGCGGATCGGGCAATGTCTGCGTCGTGG
>JAEZBK010000245.1 GCA_023427355.1 Pseudomonadota bacterium | reverse complement strand
CCGATGGGCTCGCCGGTCGCCGGGTCGCCCACTTCCTCCAGATATTCCAGGTGGCCATGGGCATGGCCGGTCTCGCCCTCGGCGGTGGAACGGAACACGGCGGCCACGTCGTTATGGCCTTCGATGTCGGCCTTCTGTGCGAAATAAAGGTAGCGGCGGTTCGCCTGGCTTTCGCCGGCAAAGGCTTCCTTCAGGTTTTCCCAGGTCTTGGTGTCTTTCAGTCCGGCCATGCGCGCCTCCTAGAGCAAATCCGTCCGGCGAGGTTGCACGCGGCTGCGCGAACCTGTCAACGCAGATTGGAACTATTCTAATCTATGAGAATAAGTCGCAACTGCGGCGCAATTGCGGGACGGCAGGTTACGAACGGCGCACCCGCACCACGACGTCCACCCGTTCCAGGGTCAGGCCCTCGGGGGCGGCGGGCACGCCGGACACCGAGATCGCCTCGCCGGGGATATCGATCAGAAGCCCTTCATTTTCCACGAAGAAATGCTGGTGATCGCCAACATTCGTGTCGAAATAGGTACGGCTGGCATCCACCACCACCTGGCGCAGCAGGCCGGCGGCCTGGAACTGGTGCAGGGTGTTGTACACGGTGGCGAGCGACACCTTGACCCCGGCGCGGGTGCCTTCCTCGGCCAGGCTTTCGGCGGTGACGTGACGGTCCTGCTCGGCGAACAGCAGCCGGGCCAGCTCGATCCGCTGGCGCGTGGGCCGCAGCCCCGCCGCCTTCAGGCGCTGGGCGGCGGCATCGGCCGGGGCGGCGGATTCGCGGTCCATTTTCGACATCGAACTGTTACACCTTGCTGGCCCAATTCCCTGTCAGGTCGCGGGCAGAACTGCTAGAGTTACATCATCTTACTACTTAGAACCTTTCTAAGCAAGAAACGATCTTTCAGGGATTTCCGGCCGGGAATCCCGGCATTCAGGGACAAAAAAGTGGATAAGCCCGTACCCCAGTCGAGTTTTACCCTTGAGGAATTGCTGGCCTGCGCCCGTGGCGACATGTTCGGCCCCGGCAACCCGCAACTGCCCATGCCGCCCATGCTGATGTTCGATCGCATCACCAGGATCAGCGATGTCGGCGGCACCGACGGCAAGGGTGAGATCGAGGCGGAGTTCGACATCCATCCCGACCTCTGGTTCTTCAAGTGCCATTTCCAGGGCGATCCGGTCATGCCGGGCTGCCTGGGCCTGGATGCGCTATGGCAGCTGGTCGGCTTTTTCCTCGGCTGGATGGGCGGCAAGGGCAAGGGCCGCGCCCTGGGCGTGGGCGAGGTCAAGTTCACCGGCATGGTGCTGCCCACCGCCAAGAAGATCACCTATGTCATCAACCTGAAGCGCGTCATCATGCGCAAGCTGATCATCGGCGTGGCCGACGGCATCATGAAGGTGGACGGCAAGGTCATTTACGAAGCCAAGGACCTCAAGGTCGGCCTGTTCATCGAAGAAACCGCCCAGGCGCTCGCGTCCCAGCCCGCCACGGCCTGACGCGCGGCTTGACGGGGAAGGCCCACCCGCCTATCCGCCTGACGGGAAATAACAAGGAACCGCTCGCGCCATGAGACGCGTGGTTGTCACCGGCATCGGCATCGTCTCCTCCATCGGCAACAATGCCCAGGAGGTGGTCTCCAGCCTGCACGATGCCCGTTCCGGCATCGTCGCGGCCGAGGATTACATCCGCCTGGGCTTCCGCTCCCAGGTCCATGGCTCGCTCAAGATCAACCTGGACGATGTGGTGGACCGCCGCGCCCGCCGCTTCCAGGGCGATGGCGCCGGCTATTGCTGGGTGGCGATGACCCAGGCCATCGCCGATGCGGGGCTGGAAGAGAATGACGTCTCCAATCCGCGCACCGGTCTCATTGTCGGCTCGGGCGGTCCCTCGACCAAGGCCATCGTCGCGGCCGCCGACATCACCCGCCAGAACAACAGCCCCAAGCGCATCGGGCCCTTCGCGGTTCCCAAGGCGATGTCCTCGACCATCAGCGCCAATCTTTCGACCTGGTTCAAGACCAAGGGCTACAACTATTCCATCTCCTCGGCCTGCTCGACCTCGGCCAACTGCATCGGCAACGCCTATGAGCTGATCCAGTGGGGCAAGCAGGACATCATCTTCGCCGGCGGCGGCGAGGAGCTGGACTGGACGCTTTCCGAATTGTTCGACGCCATGGGCGCGATGTCGTCCAAGTACAATGCCTCGCCCGAGAATGCCGCGCGCGCCTATGACAAGGACCGCGACGGCTTCGTCATCTCCGGCGGCGGCGGCATCCTGGTGCTGGAGGAACTCGAACACGCCAGGGCCCGCGGCGCGAAGATCTATGCCGAGATCGTCGGCTATGGCGCTTCCGCCGATGGCGCCGACATGGTGGCTCCGTCGGGCGAAGGCGCGGTGCGCTGCATGAAGATGGCGATCGAGAAGGTCGGCCAGATCGACTATATCAACCCGCACGCCACCTCGACCCCGGTGGGCGACATTCCCGAGATCAACGCCATCCGCGAAGTCTTCGGCGAGAAGATGCCCCCCATCAGCGCCACCAAGTCGCTCACCGGCCACAGCCAGGGCGCGGCGGGCGTGCATGAGGCGATCTACACGCTCCTGATGATGCAGTCCGGCTTCATCTGCGAGAGCGCCAACATCGTGGACATCGACCCCGCCGTGGCCGACGCCAACATCGTGCGGCGGCGCATCGACAATGCGGCGATCAACACCGCGCTTTCCAACTCCTTCGGCTTTGGCGGCACGAACGCCTCGCTGGTCTTCCAGCGCTACAACGGCTGAGGGGCCGTATCAAAATGGAACAGAAAACCCCCATCGCAGACATTGCCAGCCAGCCCAGGACGGGACTCATGACCGGCAAGCGCGGCCTAGTCATGGGCGTGGCCAACGATCATTCCATCGCCTGGGGCATCGCCCAGATGCTGGCCGCCCAGGGTGCGGAACTGGCCTTCACCTACCAGGGCGACGCGCAGAAGAAGCGCCTCACCCCGCTGGCCGCCAGCGTCGGCTCCAGGATCGTCCTGCCCGCCGATGTCGAAAGCGACGAACAGCTCGATGCCGTCTTCGCCACGCTGGAGCGGGAATGGGGCACGATCGATTTCCTGGTCCACTCCCTGGCCTTCTCCGACGCCAAGGAACTCAAGGGCCGTTACGTCGATACGACCCGGGCGAACTTCCTCAAAAGCCTCGATATTTCCTGCTTTTCCTTCACCGCGGTGGCCCAGCGCGCCGCGCGCCTGATGCCCCATGGCGGCGCGATGGTGACGCTCACCTATCTGGGCGCGCAGCGCGTCATGCCCAACTACAATGTGATGGGCGTGGCCAAGGCGGCGCTCGAAGCCTCGGTGCGCTATCTCGCCTCCGACCTCGGCCAGGACGGCATCCGCGTCAACGCCATCTCGGCCGGCCCCATGCGCACCCTGGCGGGCAGCGCCGTGGGCGATGCGCGCATGGTCTTCAAATGGAACAAGCACAATTCTCCCCTCAAGCGCTCCGTGGACCTTAACCATGTCGGCGGCGCGGCACTGTATTTGCTTTGCGACCTCTCGGGCGGTGTCACCGGCGAAATCCATTTCGTCGATGCCGGCTTCAACGTGGTGGGCATGCCGCCCACCGCGGATCTGAAGGGCTGGGCCCCGCCGCAAGAAGGAGCAGAGCAGAACAATGGGAGCGCCAGCCAGAGTTAAGGCCATCGCCGCAGCGTTGCTCGGCGCGGCCATCCTCATTCCCTCCGTCGCCATCGCCGACTGGCGCAACAACGCCTCCGATTACGACATCCACCGCCTCTCGCTCCTGGAACAGTGGCGCGACAAGGCGATCTGGGAAGCCCAGAATTATTCCGACGCCACCGGCGATTTCCGCGCGCTGAAGAATGTGCTGGAACCGCAGGGCCGCACCGTCCCGGCCCAGGCCCTGATCGGCAACTGGCGTTGCCGCAACATGAAGATGGGCGGCGTCAACGCCTATATCGTCTATCAGTGGTTCGACTGCTCGATCCGCCCCGTCAATGGCGGCCTGCTGCTGACCAAGCACACCGGCACGCTGCGCACGCGCGGGCTGCTCTATCCCGAAAACGGCGCCTGGGTGTATCTGGGCGCGGCGTCGGCGAAGAACGAACCGCTGGGCGTCTATTCCGGCCGCGCACCGTCCTTCGGCGCGCCCGCCACGCCCGATGACCAGATCGGCCTTCTCACCGGCATCGGCCCCAATCGCCTGCGGCTGGAGATTCCCGGTCCGGTCGAGGAATCCACTTATGACATTATTGAATTCGCACGCTAACTCAGGCTGACACCGTGAGACCGGCATTAGCGAAAGGTCCAGTGGACCTTTCGCCCGGTCGAACGCCCGCGAAGCGGGCAGATTTACGCTGACACGGACTTGACACCCGCCCAGCAAAAAGCCCGGCTCGAAAGAGCCGGGCTTTTTTCATTCGCCGCGAGGGTGGTCTTCGCCTGGCTTTTTCTTGGGCTGATCAAACATGCCCAAGCTGGCCCCGCCCGACAAAATGTGCGTCAGGATACGAAACGCGGCGTGAATCCAGTCATGTCCTCGATGGAAGGCCCACATGGCGATAGCCATCGCCACCAGCGCTGCACCGAGTAATCCCCAATACAGCGCATCCATGCCTTCTCCTCAGGAGAGTTGCTAGGCGCTCTTCTTCTGCTTCGCCGCCTTGGCGAACCGCTCGAACAGATAGTGCGAATCCATCGGCCCGGGCGACGCCTCGGGATGGTACTGCACGCTGAACACGTCCTTGCCCTCAAGCTGGATGCCGCAATTGGTGCCGTCGAACAGCGACACATGCGTCTCCTTCACATTGCCGGGCAGCGTCGCGGTATCCACCGTGAAGCCATGGTTCATCGACACGATCTCGACCTTGCCGGTGGTGATGTCCTTCACCGGATGGTTCGCGCCGTGATGGCCCTGCGCCATCTTGCGGGTCTTGCCCCCCAGCGCCAGGCCCAGCATCTGGTGGCCCAGGCAGATGCCGAACACCGGCGTGCCGGTGGCGATCACGCCCTGGATGGTCGGGATGGAATAGGCGCCCGTCGCCGCCGGATCGCCGGGACCGTTCGACAGCAGCACGCCATCGGGCTCGTGCCGCATCACCTCTTCGGTGGTGGCGCTGGCGGGCACCACCGTGATGTCCGCGCCCATGTTCGCCAGGATGCGCAGGATGTTGCGCTTGACGCCGTAATCAATGACCACGGCCTTCCAGCTCGGCTTCGCCTCGGTGCCATAGCCCTTGTCCCAGGCCCATTCCGTCTCGTTCCACTTATAGGTCTGGCGCGCCGTGACCTCCTTGGCCAGGTCCAGCCCCTCAAGACCCGGAAAGCCCTTGGCTTGCTTCAGCAAAACATCCGCATCCGCCGCGCCATTGACGATGGCGCCATGCGGCATGCCGTTGCGGCGGATCAGGCTGGTCAGCGCGCGCGTGTCCACGCCCGCGATGGCGGGAATGTTGTGCTTCTTCAGCCAGCGGTCCAGCGTCTGCAGCGCGCGATAGTTCGACGGATGATCGGCATCGGCGCGCACGATCAGCCCGCGCACCACCGGCGTCAGCGTCTCGATGTCTTCGTCATTGGTGCCCACGATGCCGATATGCGGGAAGGTGAAGGCCACGATCTGCCCGGCATAGGATGGGTCGCTCAGGATTTCCTGGTAGCCCGTCATGGCGGTGTTGAAGCAGACCTCGCCCACCGCGATGCCGGGGGCGCCAAAGCCGGTGCCCTCGAAGAAACTGCCATCCGCCAGCATCAGCCCGCCCGGCGTGGCGGCGCGCGCAAAAGCGGTCTCCGCGCTGGCGGAGGGGGCGGATTTTGTGTCGGTCATGGGGAGCCTCGAATTTGCGCGAAGTTAGTTTCGCGTCCCCCTGCCGTCAACCTCAACTAATTCAACAAAATCAATTGGTTGGAATTATCCACCGATTCCCGGTAGTTTCGCGCCGCTGATTTGAGACGGAACTGCACATGTCCCTGCGCCAGACCCTGAACGACGCCATGAAGGACGCGATGAAGGCCAAGGACGCCAAGCGCCTGGCCACCGTCCGCATGATCCTGGCGGCGCTGAAGGACCGCGACATCGCCGCCCGCAGCGAAGACAATCGTGACCTGGTGCCGGATGACGACATTCTCACCCTCCTGGCCAAGATGGTGAAGCAGCGCGAGGAATCCGCCGCCGTCTATGTCCAGGGTGGCCGCCCCGAACTGGCCCAGAACGAGCAGGACGAAATCGCCGT
This sequence comes from Pseudomonadota bacterium, assembly GCA_023427355.1. Taxonomy (GTDB): domain Bacteria; phylum Pseudomonadota; class Alphaproteobacteria; order Micropepsales; family Micropepsaceae; genus Rhizomicrobium. The sequence continues at coordinate 3,495 of JAEZBK010000245.1, read as the reverse complement.
CATCCGCTCCTTCATGCCCAAGCAGATGGACGAGGCCGAAGCCAGGTCCGCCATCGAGGCGGTGATCGCCGAAGTCGGCGCGACCAGCATCAAGGACATGGGCAAGGTGATGGGCGCGCTGAAGGAGCGCTACTCGGGCCAGATGGATTTCGGCAAGGCGTCCGCTGCGATCAAGGACGCGCTCACGCCCAAGTAAAGGCGTTCAAACCCTTCTCACCATGGGCGGGCTCGCCCCGCCCATCCATGGCCGCCCTGCGCTGAAGCCTACAGATAATCCGCCAGCGCGCGGCCAACCGCCGTGCTCAACGTCTTGATGGCGAGGATTTCCCGCTCCGTGAAGCTGCGCCGGTCGCGCCAATAGGCGCCGATCGCCGCCACCGGCGGCTCGTTCACCGGCGTCATGATCAGGCTTTTGACGAAGGTGGGGCGATAGGCGTCGTGCGGGATGCGGTCGTCCTGGTAGATATCCTCGATCACCGCGGTCTTCGCATTGAGCATGCTCCAGCCGGAGATGCAGGCGCTCATCGGAAAGCGCTGGCCCTTCCACAGGGGGCTGATCGCGTCTTCCTCGACATAGTGGCAAAGATCGCCCTCGCGCAGGATGAAGGTGACGCCATCCGCCGACAGCACCGAACGAGCCGTCGAACGCACCACCTCGATGATGGCGTCACGGCTCTGCGCCACTTCCAGCCGGTCCTCGGCCGCGGTCAGCAGCTTCCAGCGGGGATTTTCCGGTTCGTCGAAAAGGCTCATCAACGGGTCCAAACCCCGGCAAGACCGGGTTTTTCACGCTTCATACACAGGGGAAAGGGGGAATCCGTGCCCCCGACGCCCATATTCTATAATAGGGTAGGTTAATGCGGTATGGCGAGGGATTGCTGGAAGAGATCCGGCGGCGGACCGATCTGGTCGCGCTGGTGGGCCGGCGCGTCAAGCTGGTGCGCAAGGGCCGCGTCATGTGGGGCTGCTGCCCCTTCCACGGCGAAAAATCCCCCAGTTTCAAGGTCGAGAACGAGCGCCGCCTGTACAAATGCTTCGGCTGCGGTGCCGGCGGCGATGCCTTCAAATGGCTGATCGAGACCGAAGGCATGAGCTTTCCCGAAGCGGTGGAGAAGCTGGCTGGCGAAGCCGGGGTGGAACTTCCCAAATGGTCGCCGGAGGACGAAGCCCGCGAGCAGAAAAAGAAATCGCTCTATGACGTGATCGAGCTGGCGGCGGTCTTCTATCACGACCAGTTGCTTGCCGATGGCGGCCGCGCCGCGCGCGATTACCTGAAGGGCCGTGGCCTGGACGGCGCGGCGGCGAAGCAGTTCCGCCTGGGCTATGCGCCCGGTTCCGGCAACGCGCTCATCGCGCACCTGACGGCGCACAACGTCACGCAGGACGACATGATCGCCGTGGGCCTGGCGCGTCCCAGCCAGGATGGCCGCCCCATGCGCGACTTCTTCTTCGACCGGCTGATGTTTCCCATCACCGACGGGCGCGGCCGCGGCATCGCCTTTGGCGGCCGCGGGCTGTCCCCCGACGCCAAGCCCAAATACATCAACACGGGCGAGACGCCGCTCTTCTCCAAGGGCCACAATCTCTACAATTTCCAGGCCGCCCGCGCCGCCGCGATCAAGGCGGGCACCATCATCCTGGCCGAAGGCTATATGGACGTGATCGCGCTGGTGCGCGCCGGTTTCGCCCATGCCGTCGCGCCCCTGGGCACGGCCTTCACCGAAGACCAGCTCCAGCTGCTCTGGCGCAGCGCCCCCGAACCGGTGCTGGCGTTCGATGGCGACGAGGCGGGCCGCAAGGCCGCCCTGCGCGCCGCCCACATGGCCCTGCCGCACCTCAAGGCCGGCCATTCGCTCCGGTTCGCCTTCCTGCCGCCGGGCGAAGACCCCGACACGCTGATCGCGGGGCAGGGGGCGGGCGCCATGGCCGGGCTGCTCGACACCGCCATGGCCCTGTCGGACCTGCTCTGGACCAGCGAGACCCAGAACAAGGACTTCTCGACCCCCGAACGGCTGGCCGGGCTGGAACGCCGCCTGGCCGAGATCGCTGCAACCGTGGGTGACGGCCAGATTGCCGGTTACTACCGGGACGCTTTCCGCGAGAAAGTCTTCGCCACCTTCAAGCAGCGCCGGGCCGCCCCCGCCGCCGCCCGGTCCAAGGCCCCTGCCGCGGCCGGTTTTCGCCGGGGTTCGGGGCGTTTTGGCCAGCCCCCGCGCCCCCTGCCGGGTACGCCGGAGGCGGTTTCCCCCGCCTTGCGCCAGAATCGGCTGGTCCGGGCCGGGGCCGCCGCCGCCCGCCAGGTCAAGGAAGCCGAACTTGGGGGGCTCCTGTGGGAGGAACCGGGCATCGCCCTGACCCATGCCGAACTGCTGGCGGAGCTGCCGGTGGCCGACCCTTCGCTTGACAGGCTGCGCACCGAGCTTCTAAACCTCGCCGCCTCCGGCTCCAGCCTTGAAAAAGCTGGGGTTCAAACCCATTTCGCACGTCTGGGACTGGCTGAACTGGCGGCACGTTTTACGCCCCGCAGCCGCCCCCCGGAGGGCGAACGGCAAGAGGCTGGTACGCCAGAGGATGACCCGGAAGCCCGCTTCCTGCGCGCCGCCCAGGATCTGCGGCAACTGGCCGATGGAACATCCGAACATGGCCGCCTGCTGGAGAGCCTCAAGGCGCGCCATGAGGGTGACCTTCGGCGTTGATGCAATGACGGGTTTCCTCCGAAGCCCCCTGGGATTTGAGTAGTGGTCACCAAGCCTTCCAAGAAGTCCGCGAAATCTTCCAAGCCCGCCGCCAAGGCGCTGGGCTCCAAGAAGCCTGCTTCCAAATCCGCGCCCGCCAAGAAGGCGCCGGTGAAGCCGGTCAAGAAGACCGAATCCAAGCTCGACAAGTTCAAGGCCGCCGAAAAGGCCAAGGCCGAAGCCGCGAAGAAGGCCGCCGAAAAAGCCAAGGCGGAAGCCGCGAAGAAGGCCGCCGAAAAGGCCCAGGACGCCAAGAAGGCCGAAGCCGCCAAGAAGGCGCAGAAGACGGAAAAACCCGCCGCCGCCGCCAAGCCTGCGGAAAAGCCCAGGAAGGCCGCGCCCGCCGCCGCCGCGCCCACGCCCGTCAAGGCCGCCAAGCCCGGCCTGGTGAAGCCCGCGCCCAAGAAGCCCGGCGAAGCCGAAACCCCCGGCGATGCCGACAGCCCGCTGCTCGACATGTCCGATGTCGGCGTGCGCAAGATGATCGCCAAGGCCAAGGCCCGCGGCTATGTCACCTATGACGAGCTGAACAAGGTCCTGCCCTCCGACAAGACCTCGTCGGAACAGATCGAAGACACGATGGCGATGCTCAACGAAATGGGCATCAACGTCATCGAAAGCGAAGAGGCCGAGGAAGGCGAGGAAGGCGGCAGCCTGGTCGCCGAAAGTTCGGGCAAGGCCGTCGCCACCACCGCCAAGGCGGGCGAACAATATGACCTCACCGACGATCCGGTGCGCATGTATCTGCGCGAGATGGGTT
>JAEZBK010000240.1 GCA_023427355.1 Pseudomonadota bacterium | reverse complement strand
TTACAAGAGCGGCGCGGTGCCCAGTGCGCGGCAGGTGGAGCAGATGCTGGCGCCGCAACTGCCGCTGGAGGCGGCGATGCTGGCGAAGGATGGCTTCCATATCGGTGCGCACAAGGCCGACACGCTGGTCTATCTGAGCCTGGCCGATGGCAGGAAGGCGGCCAACCCGACGGAGATTGGCGATGGCATGGCGCTGGCGGCCGAAGCGCTGTCGCGGCTGGAGCAGCGCATCGCCCGCTATGACGATCCCGCCATGCCCTATCATCCGCGCGTGATGCCGTTCCGGGTGGAGAGCGAAGGCGATTACGACCATCTGGCGCGGGTGCGCGAATGGTCGGCCAATGGGGAAGACGCATGATCCGCGATCCCTCCACGCTGGCCTCCGACCCCGGCATCTCCGCCTGGGTCAGCGCCAATGCCGGTTCGGGCAAGACCTATACGCTGGCCAGCCGCGTGGCGCGGCTGCTGCTGGCCAAGGCCAGCCCGGCGAAGATCCTGTGCCTGACCTTCACCAAGGCCGCGGCAGCGGAGATGCAGGACCGCCTGTTCCGGCAACTGGGCGAATGGGCGATGCTGGACGATGACGCCCTGCGCGAGGCCATTGTCGGCATCGGTGGCGAGGCCCATGCCGACCTGCGCGAGGCGCGGCGGCTGTTCGCCAAGGCGCTGGAAACACCCGGGCGGCTGAAGGTGCTGACGCTTCACGCCTTCTGCCAGATCGTGCTGACGCGCTTTCCGCTGGAGGCGGGCGTGCCGCCCTCCTTCGAGGTGCTGGACGAGCAGTCGGCCGCGGACATGATCGGCGAGGCACGCCAGCGCGTGCTGGAGCGCGCGGGCGCGGGCGATGCGGTGCTGGCGGACGCGGTGACGCAACTGGCCGTGGAAGCCGGCGCCTTCCGCATGGCGCAGATCCTGGATGCGGCACTGGGCGGCGACCGCCGCAGGCTGGACCGATTGCTGGCCGAAGGCGGCGCGCCACTGCAACTGGCGCGGCAGGCCCATGGCGCACCCGACGCCGACGAGCATGAGATCGCCACCGATTTCTGCGCCCTGCTGGCGCGCGACATCGCCATCCTGAAAGAGGCGAAAGCCTGGCTGGCTGGCGGCGGCGCGACGGATGCGAAATATGCGGGCTTCATCGCCGATGCGCTGGCGGCGGGCGATGAAGGCGAACAGTTTGCCGCGCTGCGCGCGCTGTTCTTCGACAGCAAGGACCAGCCGCGCGCCAAGCTGGCGACCAAGAAGCCGGCGGAGGCGCGTCCCGACCTGCTGGACTGGCTGGTGCGGTTGCAGGACAGCTATTGCAAGGCGGAAAATGACCGCCGCGCCGCACGGGGCGCGCGGCTGACGGCCGCGGCGCTGACGCTGATCGCCGCCGTGCGCGAGGCCTATGACGCGGCCGAGACCCTGGCGGGCGTGCTGGATTACGACGACCTGATCGTCCACACCGAACGGCTGCTGTCGCGCGGCAACGCAGCGGCCTGGGTGCTCTACAAGCTCGATGGCGGCATGGATCACGTGCTGATCGACGAAGCGCAGGATACCAGCGAGGCGCAATGGAGCATCGTGCGGCGGCTGACGGAGGAATTCTTCTCCGGCCACGGACAGGCCGGTGCGACCACGCGCACCATCTTCGCGGTGGGCGACGAGAAACAGTCCATCTTCAGTTTCCAGGGCGCGGACCCGAGCCAGTTCGCCGACAATCGCGACCTGTTTGCGCAGAAACTGCTGGATGCCGGACAGGCCTTGCAGACGCCCGCGCTTGTGACTTCGCGCCGCTCTGCCCCCCAGGTGCTGGGCTTCGTGGACAAGGTGTTCGAAAGCGAAACCGCACGCACGGGCTTGACCCATGGCGGGGCGCCGATCCGGCATGTGGCCCATCGTGCGATGGCGAAGGGCGGGGTGGAATTCTGGCCTGCACTGGCACCGCTGGAAAAGGAAGAGATCGATCCCTGGGCGGCGGTGGATGCGGTGCAGGCGCAAAGCCCGGCGGCACGGCTGGCCGAACAGGTGGCCGAAAAGATCGCCGCATGGATCCGAAGCGGCGCGCGCCTGCCCGGCCATGAGCGGCCCATCGCGCCGGGCGACATCATGATCCTGCTGCCGCGCCGCGAACCTTTTGGCGGCGAAGTGATCCGCCAGCTCAAGCAGCGCGGCATTCCGGTGGCGGGCGCGGATCGCATTCGCCTGAACACCCAGATCGCGGTGATGGACCTGATCGCGCTGGGCCGGTTCGTGTTGCAGCAGGACGATGACCTGACCCTGGCGGCGCTGCTGCGTTCGCCTTTCTGCGGATTATCGGAGAAGGCGCTGGAAGAGCTGGCGACGCAGCGCAAGGGCGGGCTATGGCGCGCGCTGGTGGCGCGGCGGGACGAGCCGGATCATGCGCAGGCGCATCATTTCCTGTCGGCGATGCTGGAGCGTGCGGATTATGCGCCACCCTTCGAGTTCTACAGCCATGCGCTGACAGCCCTTGGCGGGCAGCAGATGCTGCTGGCGCGGCTGGGCAACGAGGCAGCGGACGCGATCGCCGAATTCCTGTCGCTCACCCTCACCCATGAACAGACCCACTCACCGTCGCTGGAAGGCTTCCTGGACTGGGTGTCGCGCGGCGACGCGCAGATCAAGCGCGACATGGAACGCGGGCGCGACGAAGTGCGGGTGATGACCGTGCATGGCGCCAAGGGGCTGGAGGCCGATATCGTCATCCTGCCCGACACCACGGGGCAGCCGGGCGGGCATGGCCGGCACGAAGGCCTGCTGTTCACCGATGATGGCGCGCTGTTCCCCCTGCCGCAGAAGGAAGCGACGCAGGCGCTGCAGGCGGCCAAGGCGGCGGCGGATGCGGAGGCGCTGAAGGAGCATCGCCGCCTTCTGTATGTGGCGCTGACGCGCGCGCGCGACCGGCTGTATGTTTGCGGCTTTGCCGGGGCGCGCGGGCCCCATGCCGATAGCTGGTACGCGATGACGGAAGCCGCAGCCCGGCAACTGGGCGTGCCGGTCGCCCATGGCGATGGCGAGATTCATGCCTTTGGCACGCTGGAGATGGAACAGGGCGCGCGCGAGACGGCACAGGAGGGGTCCGCCCCCCTGCCCGGCTGGACGGCGGCACCTGCGCCGCAAGACCAGCCGCGTCCGCGCCTGATCCGGCCTTCCGACGCGCTGGACGAGACGCCGGTTTTTTCGCCACTGGACGATCGCCAGCGGTTCCAGCGCGGGCTTGTGGTGCATGCGCTGCTGGCGCGGTTGCCCGAAACCGATCCCGCGCGCTGGCGCGACGTGGCGGTGACCTTCGCGCGCGCCAAGGGCATCACGGAACCGGAAGCCTTGGCGGCGGAGACGCTGGCGGTGCTGGCAAATCCGGATTTCGCTGCCGCCTTCGGACCGGGCAGCCAGGCCGAGGCGGGGCTGGTGGCGGATCTGCCGGAACTTGGAGACGGGGCGCGGGTCAATGGCCGTGTGGACCGGCTGGCAGTGACGGACGCCGAAGTTCTGATCCTGGACTTCAAGACCAACCGCCCGCCGCCCCGCAACGAGGACAAGGTGGCGCCGGTGATCCTGGGCCAGATGGCGCTGTATCGGGCGGCGGCGGCGAAGGTATTCCCCGGACGGCGAATCGTCTGCGGCTTGCTCTTCACCGATGGCCCCCGGCTGTTGCAGCTTTCGGACGCGATCCTGGACCGGCAATGGGCGGCTTTGGCCGCAAAACTGGGGGCGGCTTGATCCCAGGGGGGTCCGCACCTACTTATGGTGTCCAGTTTTTCGAGGAATTGCCATGTCCGACACTGTGAAAATCACCGACGCCTCCTTCCAGGCCGATGTCCTGGATTCCAAGAAGCCCGTGCTGGTGGATTTCTGGGCGGAATGGTGCGGCCCCTGCCGCATGATCGCGCCCGCGCTCGATGAGCTGTCGGCGGAACTGGGCGACAAGATCACCATCGCCAAGCTGAACATCGACGAGAATCCGCATGTGCCGACCAAGTATGGCGTGCGCGGCATCCCGACCATGATGATCTTCCAGCAGGGCCAGGTCGCGGCGACCAAGGTCGGCGCGCTGCCCAAGAGCAAGATCAAGGAATGGATCGAAGGCTCGATCTAGGTCCGTCTG
>JAEZBK010000146.1 GCA_023427355.1 Pseudomonadota bacterium | reverse complement strand
CTTCCAGGATCAGCGCGCCCAGACGCTTGCGCCGTCGCGCCAGGATGCTGCCGGAAACCGGGTCGATACTGGTTTCCACCGTCTCCTGGATGCGGGCGGCGAGCGTGGCGGGGAGTTTCGACACTTCCAAAGGTGCCGCCATGCGGATTAGCGGCGAGGTCTTCATTTCGAGCGCCGCCACCGCCAGAAGATTTGCGGACGCCAGCGGATCGGTCACGGACACACGCGCACCACCACCACCGGACAGACGGAAGCTGCCCGGCTCGCTGCGACGCTGGGCCAGCCGATCGGGAAAGGCCGCAGCGATGAGCGACGCAGGATCTCCCGATGCGTCCTGATCGGCGCGGATGCGCAGGCGGCTGCGATAGTGCCGCGCGGCCTGACGAATGAGACGCAGCGCATTGCGGTCGGCATCGGGCGCGGACGCCGGATCGGCCAGCGCATCCAGCCGGGCATGGACATCGGCGGGCGTTTCCTGCCCGCGCAAGGGATCGCGCGCTTCCAGCAGCGCAGCGATATCACAGGCCAGCGCGGCTTCTGCGTCGGTACCCGCGGCCAGCATCATGGCGGACAGGCGCGGATGGGCGCCCAGCAGGCTCATGCGCCTGCCCATGGCGGTGATGGCGCCGCTTTCATCCATCGCGCCCAGATCGACGAGGAGCGCACGCGCCGCGCCCAGCGCGCCATCGGGCGGCATGTCGAGAAAGGACAATGCGCCGGGCGATGTGCCCCAGGCGGCGCAATCGAGCACCAGACCGGACAATTCGGCCTCGAGCATTTCCGGCCGGTCATGCGGGCGCAGGCCCCGCTGTGCGGATTCGGTCCAGAGGCGGATGGCAAGGCCCGGCGCTTCACGACCGGCGCGGCCGGCGCGCTGGTCGGCGGCGGCACGGCTGATGCGTTCGGTCGCCAGCCGCGTGAGACCGCTGGCCGGATCGAAACGGGGCGCCCGGCGAAAGCCGCCGTCGATGACGATGCGCACGCCCGGCACCGTGAGCGAGGTTTCGGCGATGGCGGTGGACAGCACCACGCGGCGGCCGGACGCCGGACGCAAGGCCAGATCCTGTGCCGCCACCGGCAGGTCGCCATGCAATGGCAGCACCGTGGCGTCCACGCCGTCCAGCGCCGCCTCGGTGCGGCGGATTTCGCCCATGCCCGGCAGGAAGGCCAGAATATCGCCCGGCGCTTGCCCCAGTGCGGCGCGGATGGCGCGCGCCATGGCATCGGGCAAATCCCGCGCGCCGGGAATGTCGCGTGCGGCATGGCGGACTTCCACAGGATGCATGCGGCCCGCGCTTTCGACGATGGGCGCGTTCATCAGCGCGCTGAGGCGCGCGCCATCCAGCGTGGCCGACATGGCGATGAGACGCAGGTCGGGCCGCAGCATCGCCTGCGCATCCAGGCACAGGGCCAGCGCCAGGTCGGCTTCCAGCGAGCGTTCATGAATTTCGTCGAGGATGACGGCGCTGACGCCGTCCAGCCCCGGATCGGCCAGGAGGCGGCGGACCAGAAGGCCCGTCGTCACCACCTCGACCCGTGTGCCGGCGCTGACCGCGCTTTCCAGGCGCGTGCGGAACCCCACGGTGCTGCCCACGGGCTCGCCGATCAGGCCGGCCATGCGGGTGGCGGCGGCGCGGGCGGCCAGACGGCGGGGCTCCAGCATCAGGATGCGGCCCGGCATGGGCAACGCATCCAGCAGAGCCAGCGGTACGGAGGTTGTCTTGCCCGCGCCCGGCGGGGCGACGATCACCGCATTGGGCTGATCGCGCACCGTCGCAAGAAGCCGGGGCAGGCAATCCGCGATGGGCAGGCCGGATGACGGGGCATCAAACAGGGGCATGATCCCGCAGGTGATACCATCCGGGGATTTTGCCCGTCCATGGCCGGAGGTTCAGAAGCGATAGCCGATGGCGGCGATGCCGGTGACGGAGGTGTCGGACAGGCTGATGGGACTGGCTGCAGCATCGTACAGCAGATGGGTGACGCCGACATTCACATTGGCGAACCAGCTGGCGCCGAAGCTGTAGATGAGATTGACCCCGGCGCGCACATCCTGGAACCCGGACGCGGCGGCGAATTGCGGGAAGATGCTGCGCGACGCCTGGAGCGGGGTGACGCCGAAGAAGGTCTGCATGTGATCGCCGTCGGCCCAGCCGGCGGAAATGCCCGGCACCAGCATCATGCTGCGGCCCAGCGGCAGCGGCAGGGACAGGCCTGCACGGGCAACGATGCCGTCATTCTGGGCGCCGGTGAATTTGGTCACCTGCGTATTCAGTTCCACCGGCCCGATCTGCCAGGCAGCGAAACCGCGAACGCCCAGCGCGAAATCTATGTCGCCCAGGCCGCGCAGGCGGTCATCGCCGCTGGCGAAGATGCCTCCGGTATCCTGTTCCTCGCGGCCGCCATCGAATGTCAGACCCAGGCCGATACGGTAATTCTGCCGGCGCAACTGGGCATTGAGGCCGGTCTGGTCGAGGATGACCGTGTCGCGCCAGCTCACCGACAGATAGGGCAAGGGGCGTGCGCGATAGCGGTCGCTGCCGTCAAAGGTAGGCCGCACCATCACGCCCGCCCCGGCGCGGATATCCCATTCCTTCGGCGCGGGCCGCCCCGGCTGGGCCAGGGCGGGCATGAGGAAGGCGACGACCAGGCCCAAGGCCATACCCGCACAAGTGGCAGTCTTCATCGCAATCCCCTGCTGAACTGTCTTGTACGCCGACCGGCAAAGACCGGTTCATACGGGAGCCGTACCGTCACGCACGACCCGGCCATCCACAAGGCCGATCTGGCGGGCGCAGCGGGCGGCCACACGCTCGTCATGGGTGGAAATGAGGAAGCTGGTGCCGGTGTCCCGGTTGATGCGCTCCAGCAGATCCATCACATGGCCGGCGGATTCGCGATCGAGGTTGCCGGTGGGCTCGTCG
>JAEZBK010000023.1 GCA_023427355.1 Pseudomonadota bacterium | reverse complement strand
GGTCGGGGTGTAGGCGCCCGGCAGCGCGAATACCGCCACCTTCTTGCCGCTGAAGAGTTCGTCGGTCGTGACGGGCGCCGGGCCGCCCTCCTGCTTTTCCATCAGCGTCGCGGACGGAACCTTATCGCCAACCTTGATCGTCATATCTGTCTCCCTTGAGGTTTAGGTATTTTCCTGCGCCGCGGCGGCGTTGTGGTGCCGGGCAATGAACTCCAGCGCGTCTTCAGGCGTAAGCGGCGCGGAGAAGAAGTAGCCCTGGCCGAATTCACATTTCAGGTCCGCCAACCAGGCGCTGTCGCGTTCGCTCTCCACGCCTTCCACCACCACGGCGCGTTTGAGATCATGCGCCAGCGCCACGATGGATGCCAGCACCACCTCGCCATCGGTATCTATGTCGGTGCCGCCATGGCGGGCCAGGAAGCTGCGGTCGATCTTGACCGTGTCGAACGGCAGGGTACGCAGCTGGCTGAGGGCGGAGGAACCGGTACCGAAATCGTCAATCGAAAGACCCGCGCCGGCGGCACGCAGACGCTCCAGCATCGGAACCAGGCGCGGGTCAGCGGCCACCGCGCTCTCGGTGATTTCCAGGTGCAGGGTGCCCGGCGCGATGCGGTTGCCCGACAGGACGGTCTTGAGCAGAGCTTCGAATCCCGCATCGCGCACCTGACGGCGCGAGAGATTGACGCTGACGAACAGAGCGGGCTTGAGCGGGAAGAAGCGCTGCCATTGCGAAAGGTCGGCGGCAGCCCGTTCCAGCGCAAAGCGGCCCAGTTCGACGATCAGACCGGTCTCCTCGGAATGGGCTATGAAATCCTCGGGCGTGACCAGACCGCGCACAGGATGACGCCAGCGCAGCAACGCCTCGAACCCCGCAACGGACGCATCGGCCAACCGCATGATCGGCTGGTAGTGAATTTCGAGTTGCCCCTGCTCCAGCGCCTGACGCAGCTCGGCTTCCAGCTTGACCGCATCACCCGGCGCCGTTTCGTCAAGCCCGGATTCATAAACCAGCGCGGCACTGCCCCCCTGCCGCTTGGCGGCGATCAGCGCAAGCTCGGCATTCTTGATCAGGGCCAGTGGATCATCGCCATCGCTGCCGCGCGCCAGGCCAATACTGACAGGCGCGAAAATGCTGCGGCCCGAAACCAGATGGGGCGGCGCGCAGACTTCCACGGCTTTGTCACCAGCCGCCTTGGCGTCGCGCGGTGCTTCGGGGAAAAGCAGCGCAAAGGAATCACCACCGGCGCGGAAGACGCGCACCTTCAGGCCAGCCAGGCGGCGCGCCGTCTGGCGCAGCACCTGGTCGGCGCCGTCATCGCCAAGGCTGGCATGAATGGCCTTGAAGCGATCTATGTCCACCAGCGCGAAAAGCGCGCCCGACAGCGAGGTGCCCAATCCGTCCAGCGCCTGCATCATCGCGATGCGGTTGCCCAGGCCGGTCAGGTCGTCCTGGATTTCCGACAACGCTTCGCTTTCCTTGCGTTGCGTGATGTCGGCCAGCAGACCCAGGCAATCGGAAGGAACGTCTTCCTGTTCGCTCACGATGGTCGCGCGCAGTTCCAGCCAGCGCCAGCGGCCCTGCCCCGCCGCCACCCGGAACTCCAGGCGGAAGGCGCTGCCGGGACGGGCCAGATATTCTTCCAGTGCGGCCTTGTAGGTTTCCCGATCCTCGGTGTGGACCATCGCCAGGAAATCGGAATGGGACAGGGTTGTTTCCTGCAGGCCCCGGCCCAAGAGCTGTGCCGCGTCGGGCGACAGCGTCAAAAGCTGGCTACGGAAGTCCAGGTCGAAGACGCCCTGATGGGCCGCGCCGATTGCCGCCAGGGCCAGATTGGCGAAAGGCGTGGAGGAATCGATCGGCATGCCTTCGGGGTTCTTCGCCTCCAGCAGCTTTGCGACGCCCGATCCATGCAGGAAGGGGAGCACCGCGATTTCCTCGCTGGCGATCACCGCCAGCGCCAGCAGGATCGCGCCCGCTGCGGCGAAGCCGCCGGTGACGGCAGGACCCGCCAGGCCCTCTCCCCAGCCGCCAATGGCGACGACACCGCCCGCCATGGACACCAGCGCGAACGCCGCAGCCGATGGGGCCACGACCTGCGCCGCCTTGATGCCGCGGCGCCCGCTATGGATCAGATAGGCGGTGATGAGAAGCCCGCCGACCACCAGCGCGATATTGCTGAGAAGGGCCGCACCGGGCAGGCCCAGCCAGGCCAACACACCAAGGGCCACCAGGCCCCAGACCGTACGGATGAAATGCTTGTGGTATTGGGGCCAGAGGTCGCGAAATGGAACGATGGCGTTGGCCAGGCGGGCGCCCGCCGCCAGAGCGAACATGGTGAAGGCGGCTGTGAGGCCATAAGGACCGCCGACGCGCAGCACCAGGCTGCCATCGAACATGCCGGAGGATGCAAGCCAGCCCAGCAGCAGAAGAAGCAAGCTGATCGCAACCCAACGGGGCGCGCCATGGCCAATCAGAACAGCAAGACCGCCGGTGATGAGCATCGCCGCGCCGATCAGCGCAGCCACCGCCGTGACGAAGATGGCGAGCTGGCGATTGTGCGCGGCCAATGCCGGTTCGGTCCAGGCGGAAAGGGCCGGTGGTGTATCGGCGGATCCCACGCGGATGGCCAGCGCCGCCGTGGTAACGGGAGGAATGGTCACGCGCCAGGCGCGACGGCCATAGGCGGTGGCTGTTTCCACCGTAACACCGGATTCAGAGGCGACAACGGCCAGGATCGAGGGGCGCGTGGGACGGGGAAAGAATTTCAAGCCGGCGGACGGCGGCTGGCCCGCCATCAGCACGCGGATGGACGGACGGACACCGTCATTCATCACCGGCAGCATGTACCAGACCGACCCATCCGCCTCTGGCCCGCCCGGCGACTGATACGGCGACAGTGACGACTTGAGCGGCACCATGTTTTCCGCGCCGCCAAAATTGACCGGCTTCTGCCCATTATCGGCAGCAGGTGCGGGCGCGGCCTGTTCCTGCTGCGCAGGTGCGTTCTGCGCAGGTGCGTCCTGCGCCAGAACCGCTCCACCAACGCCCGCAAGCGCCACCAGCCCCAGCAAAAGGGCGAGGAACGGCGCGGCAAAAATACGGCGAATGGTCATGAAATCCCGGAAGATTCGGACAGGCGCGGCTAACCTAGCCGCGCCTCGTCTGCGAGCAAAGCAAATAGCAGGTGATCGCTCCACGCGCCGTTGATCAACAGATAACGGCGCGCCAGGCCTTCCTCGCGAAAACCGCAGCGTTTCAGAAGCGATCGGGATGCGTCATTGTTGGTCAGGCAGGCCGCCTCGATACGGTGCAGCCCCAGCGTGCGGAAGACGAACGGCAGGAGCACCTTGATCGCATCGGTCATGTAGCCTTGCCGCGCAAAGGGTTCGCCGATCCAGTAACCCAGCGCACAACCCTGTGTGACGCCGCGGCGCACATTCGACACCGTGCAGCCGCCCACCAGCGCATTGTCCGATTTGCGCATGACAAAAAATACATAGGCGGAGTCCAGCCGCGTTTCCTTGTGATAGCGCTTGATGCGGCGGCGAAAGGAACCGCGCGTCAGTTCGTCATCAGCCCATATCGGCTCCCACGGCGTCAGGAACGAGCGTGACAGTTCGCGCAGCTTCGCCCACTCCAGATAATCGGCCATGCGGGGATAGCGCAGATAGACGCGATCACCATTGATGACCGGCTGCTGCCCGCCCGGAAAGGTCAGGCCGCGCATGAATGCGATGGGGCCCTGTTTGATCAGCGTCGTCACTTATTCGGCCGCGTGCGGTAAGGCGCCCATGCCGAAGCGGCGCGTGAATGTGTCATGGGTTTCCAGGCGGCCGACCTGCCCCAGCGCGGTCATGGTGGG
>JAEZBK010000116.1 GCA_023427355.1 Pseudomonadota bacterium | reverse complement strand
AGGGATTATGATTCCCCTGCTCTACCGCTGAGCTACGGTGCCACGCATGGCCTTGAAAGGGCCGGGGCGGCGATGTAGGGGGCGGGTGCCTGCCCTGTCAAGTTTCCGGCAAAAGCCCGGCTTTTTGGCCCGATCCCAGCCCCCGGCGCAGACGGCGGGCCGGGCCAAACTGGGTCTGGGCCAGCCCCGTCACGACAAACCCCAGCGTTTCGTAAAAGCCCAGGGCATTATGGTTCGCCACCACCTCCACCGCCCCAAGCCCCGCCGCGCGGGCGCGAACGGCGGCATCCTCCACCAGGGCACGGCCGATGCCACGCCGCCAATGGCCGGGCGCCACGAACAAGCCTTCGAGCAAAGCCACCCCGTCGCGCGGCAACAGCACGCTGAAGCCCAGCGCCACCTCGCCTGCGACCCGGACAAAACCGGACTGGATATGGGCCAGCGGCAGTTCGATCACGTCCGGATTGGCCAGCAGGAAGGGCCGATCATCATCCCACATCAGCGAAGCACGGCGCTGCAGGTCTTCCAGCGCGGCGCGTTCGTCGAGCCGGGCATCGCGCAGTATCATGCCGCCAGGGCACCAGATGAAGCCGTGATCCAGCCGCCGCCCAGGACGCGCAGGCCATCATAGAATACGCAGGCCTGTCCCGGCGCGATGGCATCTTCCGGCACGGCCAGCTCCACCCGCGCGCCACCACCTTCCAGCGGGATCACCCGGGCTGGAACCGGTGGGCGCATAGAGCGCACCTTGACCTGGCAATCCATCGGCGCGGCATCTGCCAGCCAGTTGACGTCGCGCAGGATGATGCTGGTCGCCGCCAGCGCGGCGCGCGGCCCCACCAGAACGCGGGCATTGGCGGCATCGAGCTTCAGCACGAACAGCGGCTCGCCATTGCCCGACAGGCCAAGGCCCTTTCGCTGACCGACCGTGAAATGGGTAATGCCCTCATGGCGGCCCAGCACCGTGCCCTGCAGGTCCACGATCTCGCCCGGTCGCGATGCATCTGGGCGCAGGCGATCGATCACCGTGGTGTAATGACCCGCCGGCACGAAGCAGATGTCCTGGCTGTCCGGCTTGGCGGCGGTGACGAGGCCCAGTTCGGCAGCGACGGCGCGCACATCCGCCTTGGGCATCTCGCCGACCGGGAAACGCAGATAGTCGAGTTGCGCCCGCGTGGTGGTGAAGAGGAAATAGCTCTGGTCGCGCGCCCCTTCGGAGGCGGCATGGAGCTCAGGACCATCCTTGCCTTCGACGCGCCGGACATAATGGCCGGTGGCCAGGGCGTCGGCACCCAGCTCGCGCGCCATGTCCATCAGATCGGCGAATTTCACCTTGTCGTTGCATTGGACGCAGGGAACGGGCGTCTCGCCCTTCGCATAGGTCTCGGCAAAATTGTCCATCACCGCCTTTTTGAAGCGGGCTTCATAGTCCAGGACGTAATGCGGGATGCCCAGGGCATCGGCGACACGCTTGGCGTCCTGGATGTCCTGGCCCGCGCAGCAGGCGCCCTTGCGGGCGGATTGGGTGGCGGAATAGAGCTGCATCGTCACGCCGATGGCTTCGTGCCCGGCGCGCGCGACCAGTGCAGCGGCAACCGATGAGTCGACGCCGCCCGACATGGCGATCACGATGCGCTTTCTGGCGGACATGCGGCCTAATTAGGGGCCGCCGCCAGTTCCCGCAAGCAGGAGATTATCGGGCGGGCAGATAATTCAGCAGGGACAACTGGTTAAGTGTCGCCGTGACCTGGAGTGCCGCCTGCAGGGCGGTCTGGTTCAGGGACAGTTGCGTGGCGGCGTCGGCCAGGTTGGTGGTCTGCATCTTTTCGATGAAGCCGCCATACAGGACCTTCATCGTGTCCTGCTGGCCCTGGGCGTTCTCAAGCTGGTTGAACACCCCGCCATTGCGGGCGGTGACGGCGGTCAGGCCCTGCGCCGCGACATCTATCTGCGCAATACGGCTGGCGAGAAAACTGTTCTGGTTGCCGGTCAGGGTGCCGGTATTGTCGAAATTGCCACTCCCGCCGGCATCGAAGGCGGCAATGTCCTTCAACTGCTGCATCAGGCCCGTGGCGATGTCCGACGCGGCAAGACCAAACGTGATGGTCTGGCCGTCGGCCACCTGCACGGCCTTGCGCGACTGGCCGTTGGTGAAGATGTCGGCGACGGCGGGCGCAGCCACCAGGTCAGCCAGGGTGGCGACCGAAACCGGTGCGGTATCGTTGCGCCCACCGGCATAGATATAATCGCCATTGGCATCCTTGCCGTTCAGGACGGCGAGCGCCTGGCTGAAAATGCTTTCGACCTGCGGCATCAGCGTGCGCGGGTCATTGCTGGCCACCGTGTCGGAAACCGCCTTCTTCAGCTTGGCGGCCAGGTCGGACAGGGCGGTGAGCTGGGTGTTCTGCAAATCGGCCTGCGTCGCCGCCAGGGTGGTGGCGGTGGCATAATTTTCATTGCGCGCATTGGCGGAAATCGTTGCCTGGAGCACCTGCGCCCGGTCGCCGAAACCGGCATAGGTTTCGGCCAGGACGCCGGAGGCAATCTGGCGGTTGGTCTGGTCCAGCCGGGCACCTGCCGTCTGGATCTGGCTCAGGTAATAAGAGCTTTGCTGGGATGTTGCGACGCGGTCAATGCTCATCGGTCATCTCACAACTGCAGCAGGGTTTCATAAAGCTTATCCACGACCGACAGCACACGGGCGCTGGCGGCATAGGCCTGCTGGTAGGTGGTCAGGCTGGTCAGTTCCTCGTCCAGGCTGACGCCGGAGTTGGAGGCCATGCGGCCTTGCGCTTCCAGCAGACGGTCATCCTGCGTCATCTGCGCCTGGCTGACGGCGTTCGAGCGGGTCGAGAGGTTCTGGTAGAAGGCCGCCGCATAATCCATCAGCGAGCCGGTCTGTGCGGTCAGCCCACCCGCCGCCGGGAAAGTGCGGCTGGCGTTCAGGACATTCTGCAGCGCAAGCGCGCCCTTGTTGTCGCCCCCGGCCACGATGATGCTGCCGATGGTGCTGGCGGAGGTCAGCGTGGCCTTGGCCAGGCCGACGCGCTGGGGCTGGGACTGCACATCCTGCGTCACTGCAAAGCCCGTGGCCTGGTTGGCCAGGTTGTTCTCGCCAATGCCCATCAGGCTGGTGAAACTCACGCCCGTGG
>JAEZBK010000045.1 GCA_023427355.1 Pseudomonadota bacterium | reverse complement strand
GGGAATAGGTGGCGATGCCGCTGGGATCGTCGTCGGCCGCCCCGGTGATCACGCCGGGGCCCAGCTTGCGCAAGGGGTTGTTCAGCCGCCGTTCAGCTTGACGGTCCGATACTGGCGTCATGGTTTCCCCTGCGGCACCACCCGCCGAAATGCCCGGCAGACGGATCAGTTCCCCATGCTGCGCGTTCTGGTGGCATGTCCGCGAGGGAAAAGTTTGGAGGTTCACATGAAAAATAAGACGTTTTTGGCCTTCCTGCCCGCCCTGGCCATCGCCGCGGCGATCGCCGCCGTGGTTCCCGCCGCCGCCCAGCCCGCGCAGGGCCAGACCGGCGGCCAGTGCCTGCGTTCGAACCAGATCGACAGCTTCTCGTCCATCAATGGCGACCAGAAATCCATGATCGTGCTCGACCGCTTCCGCAATCGCTACAAGGTCAGCTTCAACCAGACCTGTGACGATGTGGATTACAATGGCACGCTGGCCATCCGGACATTGTCCAACACCGGGCTGGATTGCGTGCGCCGCGGCGACATGGTGATCAGCCGTTCGGTGACCGGCTGGACCGACCGCTGCGTCATCAGCAATGTCCAGCCCTATACGGCGGCCATGGAACAGGCCGACCGCGCGGCCGCCGCCCAGCGCCGCTGATGCCGTGCTAAACCTCGGCGGATCGAAAGATTCGCCGGGGAGAGCATGCGAGGATATTTCGGAGTTGGCGTTGACGGCATTTCCAAGCCGATGAACCTGGGCAACCTGGTGCGCATCGCCCATGCCTTCGACGCCAGCTTCTTCTTCTCCATCGCGCCGCGCCTGAAGCTCTCCGACCAGGTCAGCGACACCAGCCGCGCCCAGGGCGTAATGCCCTTCTACGATTTTGCGCGCCCGCAGGATTTGCGCCTGCCCATGGGGTGCCGCCTGGTGGGCGTGGAAATCACCGACGATGCGGTGGACCTGCCGCGCTTCCGCCATCCCAGCCGCGCCGCCTATGTCTTCGGGGCCGAGCGTTTCTCGCTGTCGCCCGAAGTGCTGGCGGCCTGCGAGTTCGTGGTGAAGATCCCGACGCGCTTTTCCATCAATGTCGGCATGGCGGGCGCCATCACCCTGTATGACAGGCTTTTAACCATGGGCCAGTTCGGCGACCGTCCGGTGAAGGCGGGCGGGGCAGGGGCGCAGGTGCCGCCCCCACATACCTGGGGCGCCCCTCTGGCAAAGCCGCGCTAGGCGTCCCATATTCCCGGCCACATCATGTCCATACCTGCTCTTCAAATCCGCAATCTGCGCAAGGTCTATTCCCGCCGGGGCAATGTCGCGGTGGACGACCTGTCGCTGACGATCCCGCAAGGCGACTTCTTCGGCTTCCTGGGGCCCAATGGCGCGGGCAAGTCCACCACCATCCATTGCATCACCGGCATCGCCGAGCCCACGTCTGGCAGCATCGAGATTTTCGGGCTGGATGCGGTGAAGAACTATCGCGAGGCGCGCCGCCTGGTCGGCCTTTGCCCGCAGGAGTTCAACGTGGATCCCTTCGCAACGCCGGTGCAGATCGTGGACTGGATGGGCGGCTATTTCGGCATGAGCGCCGCCCAGCGCAAATCCCGCATCGCCACGCTGATGGAAAGCTTCGACCTCACCAGCCACGCCAGGAAGCAGTTCCGCGAACTTTCCGGCGGCCTCAAGCGCCGCGTCGTGCTGGCCCGCGCGCTGATCCACGATCCCAAACTCATCATCCTCGACGAACCCACGGCGGGCGTGGATGTCGAACTGCGCCGCGTGCTGTGGCGCTATCTCACCGAGATCAACCAGGATGGCCGCACCATCCTGCTCACCTCGCATTACCTGGAAGAGGTCGAGCGGCTGTGCCGCGACATCGCCATCGTCAACAAGGGCCGCATCGTCGCCTCGGGCACCAAGGCCGAGATGGCGGGCGGTCCCGGCGGGCTGGAAGCGGCCTATCTCGCCGCCACGGGCGCGGAGGCTGACCATGTCGCCGCCCAGTAACACCGCCATGGGCGTCAACTGGATCGGGCTTGGCACCATGGTCCGGCGCGAGCTGTCGCGCATGGCCCGCGTGCCCATCCAGGCCTTCATCGCGCCCTGGATATCGGCGCTGCTCTTCATCTTCATTTTCGGCTTCGTGGTGGGCGGGCGCATCTCCAGCGTCGGCGACCGCCCCTATCTGGAATTCGTGCTGCCCGGCATCGTGATGATGAACATCGTCAACGCCGCCTTCCTGCAATCCTCCTCCGCCATCTATTTCGCCCGCTTCATCAAGTTCATCGAAGAAACGCTGGTCGCCCCGCTCTCCTATGCCGAGATGATCATCGGCCATCTGTCGGTGGTGGTGCTGCGGTCCACCATCACCGGCATCGGCATCATGGTGATGGGCCTGTTCTTCGGCGCCACCCATGTCGAAAACTGGTTCCTCTTCCTCTTCTGGGTGGTCAGCGTCTCGGCGGTGTTCGGCCTTCTGGGCATCATTGTCGGCTTGTGGTCCAAGAGCTTCGAGCAGCTCAACATGCCCGTCGTGTTCTTCCTGACGCCGCTGTCCATGGTGGGCGGCGTCTTCAACACGGTGGAAATGCTGCCCGAATGGCTGCGCTGGACGGCCTTCGCCAATCCCTTCTTCTATTTCATCAACGGCCTGCGCGGTTCCATGATCGGCATTGACGAAACGCCTGCGGGTCTTGGCGTCGGCCTGACGGTGCTGCTGCTGGTGGGATTGTCCGCCGTCACCTGGCGGCTTTTTTCCAAGGGCTATGGCCTGCGCGAATAGCTTTTGCGTGTCGCGGCACGACCCGTTATCTTCGCCGCAACGCACCACACAAACGCCCGATTTGCCTGCAAAACCCGCATTTCCGGCGCTGGAGTTCCGCTGATGATTCGCCTTTCGCTTTCCGTCCTGGCCGCCACCGTGGCCCTGTCCGCGCCCGCTTTCGCGCAGACACAGACCGCCACCCTGCTGGGCGTGTTCCAGAACTGGTCGGCCTATGAAGCCGGCACGGGCAGCAGCCAGACCTGCTATGCGCTGTCGCAGCCGCGCGCCACGCAGCCGCGCGGCGCCAGCCGCGGCCAGATCTATCTGATGGTGTCCAACTGGCCCGCGCGCAAGGTGAAGGCCGAACCGCAGATCGTGCTGGGCTATCCCGCCAAGGCGGATTCGCCCGCCGCGCTCGCCGTCGGTTCCACGAAGTTCTCCTTCTTCGCCCGGCCCAATGGCCCCGGCGCCAATCCCTCCGCCAGCGCCTGGCTGCAATCGCTGGGCGAGAACGCCCGCCTGATCGATGCGATGGGCAAGGGGGTCTCGGCCGTCGCCACCGGCCTGTCCGCGCGCGGCACCCGCACCACCGACACCTATTCGCTGGCCGGCTTCTCCGATGCGCTCGCGCGCATCCACGAAGCCTGCAAGATGTGATGAACCGCACGTCCCTCATCGGCCTGGACCGCGCGGCGCTGAAGGCGGCCCTGCTAGAAGCGGGCGTGCCGGAAAAATCCGCCGCCATGCGCACGGGCCAGGTGTGGAACTGGCTCTATGTCCATGGCGCGTCCGATTTCGGGCGCATGACCAATCTCGCTGCCGATTTCCGCACCCTGCTGGAAGAAAAATTCTCCCTCGCACGCCCGGAAATCGTCACCGCCCAGGTGTCGGAAGACGGCACGCGCAAATGGCTGCTGCGCACCGGCCCCGGCATCGAGTTCGAGACGGTCTATATCCCGGAGGAAGATCGCGGCACGCTCTGCGTCTCCTCCCAGGTCGGCTGCACGCTCACCTGCAAATTCTGCCACACCGGCACCCAGAAGCTGGTGCGCAACCTGACGCCCGCCGAAATCCTGGGCCAGGTGATGATCGCCAAGGATGCGCTGGATGACTGGCCCTCGACGCAGCCGGGCCGCAGCGTCACCAACATCGTCATGATGGGCATGGGCGAACCGCTCTACAATTTCGACAATGTGAAATCCGCGCTCGCCATCGTCACCGATGGCGGGGCGCTGGCGCTCTCCAAGCGCCGCGTCACGCTGTCCACGGCGGGCGTGGTGCCGATGATCCCGCGCGCGGGGCACGAGATCGGCTCCGGCCTGGCCATCTCGCTCCATGCCGTGCGCGACGACCTGCGCGACGTTATCGTGCCGATCAACAAGAAATATCCCATCGCCGAACTGCTGCAGGCCTGCCGCGACTATCCCGGCGCTTCCAACGCCCGGCGCATCACGTTCGAATATGTGATGCTCAAGGGCGTGAACGACACGCTGGCCGACGCGAAGGAACTGGTGCGGCTGGTCAAGGGGATACCCGCCAAGATCAACCTCATTCCCTTCAACGCCTGGCCGGGTTCGCCGTATGAATGTTCCGACTGGTCGCAGATCGAGAAGTTCGCCGAAGTCGTGAACCGCGCAGGCTATGCCTCGCCGGTGCGCACGCCGCGCGGCCGGGACATCATGGCCGCCTGCGGCCAGCTCAAGTCGGAATCGGTGAAAGAGCGCGCCAGCGAACGTCTCGCCCGCGAGGCCTCCGCGCTGGAGCAGGTCCAGTCGAACCAGCTCTCCCGCATGCCGCATTGACCTGAGCCCCGCATCCTACATTCATCCTCATCCTGAGCCTGTCGAAGGATGAGGGCCACAGCCCCGGTGTCAGGGG